>CAZTGJ010000209.1:0-5918 GCA_964613025.1 uncultured Thermoplasmata archaeon
TTGTATCCATATTCAATAATATTTTACCGTTAAATTCCTTACGACTCTCTGAAAACCTCTCATTCCACAGGGAGTGTGGAGGATACTGAGGTTCTGGAATTCGAGTTCCTCCCGGAGATGGCGAATGGATCTGAGAATGCAGTGCTCCGCCTGGCAGTCGGATTCGAGGGGTTATTGGAAGAAGGTGCACGGATGCTCTTTGGCTACCAGTATGACTGTACGGAACAGATAATGAGTGCTCTGCTTCCAAATGCCCTCCTCTATGAATACTATACCATAACAGGTGAACTTGACCTGCATCGCAAACTGGCCTACCACATGAATATTGGAAAAGGCATCCTGAAGATCCTTTCGAATCAGCATTCCGATGGAGGATGGGGATGGTGGAAAGAGGATTCCACAGATGCATTCATGACCGCCTATGTTCTCTTCGGTCTCTCCAGAATCCGGGATGCTGGTTTCTATGTCGATAACGAGGTTCTCGAGGATGCCAGTGACGCTCTCCTTGAAAGGGTGAGCGAGGATGGTTACTGGGCTCCGGCACACTGGATGAACGGGAACCACATCGTTATGACGATTTATAGTTGCAATGCCCTCATTAATTGGGGTATCGATCCTTCAGTGATCGAGAATTCACTCAATGCACTTTCAGTTGATTGGGCCGAGGGAAACATCGATGATCCATACGAGGTTTCCCTGTATGCGCTTCTTTTACAGGATTTGTCCCGGGATGATTCCCAGGTGATCGATACACTTGTTTCATCCATCACCGGATCCCACTGGCAGGCTGGCTCCTCCCTTGGTGGAGGAGACGAAACGACCGCATGGGCCGCCTATGCATTCTGGCGCTCCGAGAAGAGTATGCATCTTGTACGAGGGGCACTGGAATGGCTGGCTGAGCAGCGAACACCATCCGGAGGATGGGGATCTACATCTGATACCATCGCAGCACCATTCTCATCACCGAGGTGCTGAAAACCATAGAGAAACCGGATATGAATGTGACGGTCTCGTTGAACGGTGAGGTCCTCATCTCCCGTCATGTAGACAGCAGTTATGAATCACAGCACGAATTCAGGAGTGCGCTGGATGCATTGGATCTCAGAGAGTTCATAAAATTTGACGAAAAGAATATCCTCACTATCGAACGGGAAGGAAGCGGGGACCTGTTCTATGAACTCACAACGGTCCAGTATCTTCGCAAAGGAATTATCATAGACCATCCCGGGAAGATAACGGTTAATGATAATGAGTCTTTCAAGGCAGTGGTCACGATCACATCCGAAGAGTCTGAAAATGTGAAGGTGGAAAGCGTTGATCTGATGTCCCCTGAAACGGATGGTCTTCTACTCCTTTCGTCGGAAATCAATGCAACTGGGAATGAGGAATGGACATTTACATTTGAATATCTCGCAGGTGATCCTGGTGAATACCTCATTGGACCTTTCATGGTTTCATATATTCTGGATGCCGGTGAAAGGCCATCCGCTGTGATCCGTACATATTTCCAGGGAATCGATGTGATCGTAACTGCTGAGGAGGAAGGGGAAGGTAACAGGGGAGAAGAGGAAATTGATGGAACGAAGAGCAATAACGAAGATCGGAATGAAGCCGTTTCGGTCGTGAAGGTTATTTCCGGAAGCCCTGCGGTGAAAGGAGAAGTCATTGATGTTACGATCATGATCGCACTTCCGGATCACTTAGTTGATGCGTTGGTGAGGGTTGAGGAAGCCTTACCGGAAAGCTTCACTTTGGAAGCGAACATGGACAATAACTGGCCAATTGAATTGGATAAAGGAACGTTCACCGTCGAATCCCAAGGAGAACCCATCATTGAATACTCATACCGGATTATATCCTTGAATGAGTTCAGGGGGACATTACCCCGGACCCTTCTCTTTCAGGGTGAAGAGCTCTTGGGTTATTCGAATCTCGTGTCGATCCGGGTGATTGGATCAGATGATTTGGCCCTTGAACGAGTATACGGAACCCATTCCACTTCTCAGAACGAGCCCATTTCCGTAGGGCTGCATTTACGGGCACCATCGGGTCTGCCCTACGCTGCGGTAGAGGATATCCTTCCCCCGGGTGCAAAGATTCTGGAGGATACGGTCCGTAAGAATCTCGACGATAATATTTTGTCATACACCATAACCGGGGACAAGGTTGTATTCTTCATCAATAATGTGGATGATGTGAATATACATTATCAGTTCGTCCCCATGCTTGAGGGCGATTTTTCTGTCCCCGCTGCGGAAATGTATTCTATGTACGAAACCGAGAGACGTGCTTCGAGCGGTTCGGATTTTATTGAAGTAAACGAAGCAGAAGTGAAAGGACAGGAAGATGGTTCAGAATATAATGATCTCGCTATATCACTTCCCGAACAGGAACTCCCCAAGAATATCACTGAGGGAGAAACCGTTGAATTGGTAGTAATTATCTACAATTTCGGTGATGAGAATTTGGACAATGTCCCGGTGGGTCTGTATGTTGATGACGAACTGATCTGGAGGGACAGCATTAGTTTGACATTCCACTCGACAAAGATTGTGAAAATCCCATGGAATCCGAAAAGAGGCGAACATAAGGTAGCAATCTTGGTGGATGACCTTTCGCATGTTGAAGAGATAAATGAAGATAATAATGCTGTGGAAATTCAACTCTATGTGAAACAAAAGGATGATGACGAATCGATGGGAAGTGGTGAAATCATTGCGCTCATGGGAATCGCATTGTTCGCGATGGTGGCTCTTTCTTTCTATTCAGGTGAAAGAACGGAAGGGGTCTGGTCATTGATGACAACAAAGGGATGGAAAAATATCCCGAATTCTGTAAAAAAATTCCGTAAGAAAACAAGTAAGTGATGTATTTTGAACCGACAATGGGATTATGAGTTGACCATGAGCGATCAGCCTGCGATGAGAAGCACCCCGGCAATTATCAGTACCGCTCCGATCCCTATGTTGAAGGTTCGCTGGCTGACCCTGTCATGCAAGTGTGATCCCATGAGAACTCCGGCAACAAGGAAGGGAAACATTAGGAGAGCGAACATCAATTCTTCGGTTCCGAGAATGCCCCCGTAGACATAGAGACTGCTCCGCCAGAAGAAGTTCATCAGGAAGATGGCGCTCAGGGTAACCCTGAAAGCAGTTTTGTGCAGCTGTTTGGAGAGATACATCACAAGGAATGGACCCCCCATACCGAACATGCCCCCTGTGGTTCCCCCGAGGAAACCAGCCAGCACCCCCCACCTCCTCTGCCCCATCTTCAGTTTGATCTCGTGGTGTTTGATGATAAGATTGAGGCCAAAGCCAATGACGACGATACCGAAGATGGTCTGAAGCAGGGAACTGGACAGCTCGATAAGGAAATAGACCCCGAGAAGGGTTCCCATGAGGAAGCCGGAGAAAACGATGAGGGCGATCTTCCAGTTGATGGCCTGACGATGCTGGTACACGATAATTCCGCTTGAAGGAAGGTCGAAGAGCAGGAACATGGGGACAACGAACTTTATGTCCAGGAAGAGGGAAAGGAAGGGGATGGCAATAAGGGCATTGGCAAAGCCTGTTGCTCCCTTGACGACGTGGGCGGTGAAGATGATGATCGCGGCAAGTGCAAGGGTCTCGATTCCGAAGGTCATGGTACTCCCGGTATTGATTGTTTGATGGATTATACGTGTCATTCCTCATCGGTGCTCGTTGCTCCATTTATTGTGAATCCGGGAATGAACAGATGAAGATCATTTGGGTATGATGAAGCCACCTTCAAGGCGTTTGAGCCTGAACATCTTGGGAAGCCGGGGAATGGAAACAAACCAGAAGAAAGCGAAGATGATGTTGGCAAATATGGATTGATAGTAGAGGAACTCCTGAAAAATGTCAGCGGACAGACCGGGAACCGTGGGAAGGAGGCGGGAGATCTGTGAGTACACGGCCAGAAGCAGGAGAAGCACACTGTAGCCGAAGAACACGAAGAAGGCGAAGGCAATGAGTCTTCGCTGCTCCTGGGCATTGTCCCTGACCTTGAAGTGGAGCTTGAGCCCGAATCCCAGTTTGCCGCTGAACTTCTGGGATGCATAGAACTGGAGCTGGACAACACGGAAGACCATTGCCACACCCAGCAGGATCACATTGAGGATGATAAAGATCGCAATGAAGCTTGCAAACATCTGAGCGTAGTAGTCGTACCCGAAGTTCTTGATCGTCTGCTCGGCTGCGGTCCCAAGGAAACCACCCTTCTCGTAGGTGCCATTGTTCAGGGCCACCAGGGAGTTGATGGCAAGGATGGGCATGATGAAGATCGCCCAGAAGAAGAAGAAGGCGAATATCCGCTTTGGTATTCCTGATTGGACATTGTTCAGGTGATCGAAACCGCTGGTGAACTCCCTGAATGAGTTGAATATCAGAAAGTTCCAGTTGGTGCCCATGAGATTCCCGTAGAGCAGCATGGGAATGGAATAGAAGAACATGAAGATGAGTACGTACCCCCTGACGCTGGCTCCGGCGGAAAATGAGGCGGCAATGAGGATGGGGAAGAGGAAGAAAAACAGGATCCTGATTCTCCCGATGGCGTGGTTCTTGTGCTTCCACCGGGTGAAATAGACGTACAGCACCGGGGAGATGACCGTGAACATCAGGAAAAAGCTAATGATGCCCAGCGATACCTGACTGATCTCATCGGGATTCCAAAGAAGCTCAAATGAAAGCATGAGGAGACCGGTGATTCCCGTGAAATAGAGGAACCGAATGCTTCTTCCGGAGATCCGCTTGAGCACCTGCCTCACCTCCCCCACATCTTTGAAGATGCGAATGACCTTCACGAATGCCTTCCTGTTGACAGCATCCCACCACTGGATATCGGTGTAGCTCATCTTTGAAAGGCGTTTCTTCATTCGTGCCGAGGCAAGTGAGCCGAAGAAGAGGGCGAAGATGAGGGCAAAGATCGTCTCATCTGTGTATCCGCTCACCACCTCGATGGCAGGCCGAACCTTCACCATCTCGAATTGCTCTGGTTCCAAATCCCCCTTGTGGGGATACCACTGTTGTGAGCTGTCAGGCCGGGTAAGCTTGATGAAGTAGGATATCTCCTCACCGGTGGAGAACTGGCCGATCCCGAAGGTGAAATTGTACCGATAGGCAACAGTCACCGGATCATCGGAATGTCCCTGCCCTTCGATCTCCTCGATGGCCTGCGGCTTCCATTCTGTGATAACGGAATCCCGGGATAAGGATTTGGGGACCCTGAGAGTCATCTCCTCCTCCTTCAGGTTCTTGGTAAGGGTCTTGTAGTTGAGGACCACCGAGAAATTCAGTGAGTTGACGGGCTTTATGGGAGTGGATGAGATAACGATGGCATAGACCCTGATATTCTCCTCGAGAGAGGTTGGATCAGACGGGGTGACCCCTGCCGTGACAATGATGAGCTCATCCTGGTAAAAACTGAAAAGATTGGGATCCGATCCGTATACTTCGATCTCTTCACGGTTCGTAAGGCCGTCTCCGTCGTCGTCATCATCGGCGCCTCCGTTCTCCTTTACGGGCTCTTCCCCCCACCCCCCTCCCAGTGCAGAGAGAAAGAGGAGTGTGAACATGAAAAGGAGGATTGGCCAAGAGGTTGGTGATGAGGTAGGCCGCTGCATGGTTGGGGATGTGTGTTCAAGGTTATTAGGATTATTGTTTGAATGTTGGATGATGAAGAGGTCGCGGAGCAGCGGAGAGCGCGGAGAAAGAAATAATGAGAGAACAAGGCGGCAGGAGGGGGGTGGAGAGGTGGAGGGAAATGAGGGAAACGAGGGAGCTGTGTACGGAGGGGGCTACGAGGGAAAAAGAATGGCGGGAGGCGGGGGTGGGTGGGGATGAGAGACAACTTGTTGTCGCTCCGGTGTGTGCCCAGCTAAGCTTACAGGTGCTTGCAGG
>CAZTGJ010000210.1:0-5877 GCA_964613025.1 uncultured Thermoplasmata archaeon
AATAAGCTTTACTCAGAAAATCCATTGAATTTCCTTATAGGGGTACAAAAAAAAAGTCATGATCGAAAACACCAACGGAGGAATAAAGATGAAGGTAGTAGCATTTAACGGAAGCGCACGAAAGGACGGGAACACAGCCATTCTCATCAGGCTGGTATTCAAAGAGCTGGAGAAAGAAGGAATCGAAACCGAGCTGATCCAGTTCGCTGGGAAGAAGATGCACGGATGCATCGCCTGCTACAAATGTTTCCAGAACAAGGACAAACAGTGTGCCGGGCACAGGGATTTCGTCATCGACTGCATCGATAAGATGAACGAGGCAGATGGGATCATTCTGGGATCTCCGGTATACTTCTCAAACGTGTCAACCGAGATGAAAGCACTCATCGACAGGGCGGGACTGGTTGCCAAGGCAAACGACGACATGCTGAGGCGGAAGGTGGGGGCGGCGGTGATCGCGGTCCGACGGGCCGGAGCGCTGCATGTGTTCAATTCTCTGAACCACTTCTTCTTCATCTCGCAGATGGTGGTCCCCGGATCAAGCTACTGGAATATGGGGATCGGGATGAATGTGGGGGACGTGGAAGGGGATGCAGAGGGACTCCAGATCATGGAGAACCTCGGGAAGAACATGGCGTGGCTGATGAAGAAGATCGATGAGTGAACAGGGAGAACATGTTCGTCCAGTAACTCTGGGGTCCCGGAATCATCGGATCCTACTAAAACCTCAACTTACCACCGTTGCTGGGATCATGAGAACAACAAGGGCGGGATGACTTTTCATAGAGCGTGAAATGGAACCAAGGATAAGAATGTTTTTATAATCTCAAAGGAGTCAGGCCACCATGGAATTATGCCAACCGATGGATGAGATGGCTCGAGCTTCAATAGAAAAGAATAAATGCATACCCATTTATCAGGTGGATGCGTTTACTTCAAGACCCTTCACAGGAAATCCTGCAGCAGTGTGTGTTCTCGATAAATCTCCTGCCAAACTTCTCGACGAGTCCACCATGCAGCAGATCGCAGCCGAGATGAACCTCTCTGAGACTGCCTTCGTCCGACCCCTCAATGACGACAGTCTGCAGGATGCCGACACCTTCTCACTCCGATGGTTCACCCCAATGGTTGAAGTCCCTTTATGCGGTCATGCAACCCTGGCCACGTCCCATGTGCTCTTTCATGAGCTGGGGGTCCTATCAAATATCATCCACTTTCAGACATTGAGCGGCGAGCTCAGTGCAAAAAAGAATATGAAAAATGGCGGGATCACCCTGAACTTCCCGCTGGCCATGCCCACTCCCATTTCTGAAGATTCGGATATTCGGGATGTTCTGGAGGCACTGGGAATTCAAGGATCATTGGAGATCGTATACTCCCACTCAATGAACATGCTGGTCATTCTGCTCAGTGAAGAGAAAGAAGTGCGGGAGCTGAAGCCGGACTTCGGGGCCATGGTACGAGCTACTATTAACGATGAGTTTCAGGGAGTGATCGTCACCGCACCGGGGAACGCACCCTACGATTTCGTTTCCCGGTTCTTCGGACCCTGGCTTGGAATCAATGAGGACCCGGTCACCGGATCAGCTCACACGGTCCTGGGGCCCTACTGGTCAGAGAAATTGACGAAGAAGAGCATGAAGGCATACCAGGCATCGGAGCGGGGAGGAGAACTAGAGATACAAATCGTTGATGCAAATGGAGGGGAGGGGGGTGGGGGGAGGAAGAAAACAGGCATGCGAAAAATGACTGGAAGGGTGGAGCTTACAGGAAAAGCGCTTACAGTACTCAAAGGAACCTTCCATCTCTGACATCAATAAAAGATCAATAATAAGAACTGAGTAACCATAATTCTGAGTGAAATTCTCATGCGAACCAATAGATTTTTATATCATAAAAGCGTGTAGTTTTCTGGTGAAAAGCATGCCAGATAGCGTCTATAAAATAATCGAGCTCATAGGCTCATCGGAAAATAGCTGGGAGGAAGCCGTGAAGAATGCGGTGTCCCAGGCGGCCAAGTCAATTCGAGATATCAGGATCTGTGAGATCGTCGAATTTGACACAAAAATCATGGACAACACGATCGTTGCATTTCGGGCACGAGTGAAGATCTCCTTCAAGTACGAGGATTGAAGCAAGAACCGTCGGTCATCCAAAATTCACGTGGCAACCGCCGTATCCTTTCTTCTCCACATACTGCTGATGATACTCTTCGGCCCTCCAGAAAGTACTGGCCGGGGTGATCTCTGTGACGATATCCCTTCGATGGACTCCAGAATTTTGCAGTCTGCCCATGGAATCCCGAGCTGTTTGCTCCTGACCCACATCATGGTAGAAGATCGCTGACCGATATTGAGTTCCCCTGTCGGGACCCTGCCGGTTCAACTGGGTAGGATCGTGAACTCTCCAGAATACCTCCAGCAGTTCATCGTATGAGACCTTCTCAGGATCGAACTCCACCTCCACAGCTTCGGCATGACCTGTTCTGCCAGTGCATACCTGACGGTAGGTTGGATTGTCATTGGCCTTCTTCCCGCCGGTATAGCCAACTGCCGTGTTCACTACCCCGTCGATGTGACGGAAGACATCCTCCACCCCCCAGAAACAGCCTGCGGCAAAGGTCGCTTTCTCAGTCATTGTCTGCCTCCGAATTATAATTTTATTCTATTCTATTCTATTCTATTCTATTCTATTCTATTCTATTCTATGAGGTAATAAAGTACTCCGACCAACTGATAGAAGGTTGAAAATTACTTATGCTTTCTCCCTGTTAGCCGGCGTTATCGTAGTTGTCATTTTCCTCCCTCTTCCTACCTTGCTTTCATTCTTGCTTTCTCCCCTTCTTTCATTTATTCATTTATTCATGCTTTCCTTCCATTGCAGAGTAGCCTTCCACATTAGTTCCTCCTTCCCCCCGCTTCCCCCCCCACTTCCCAGATGTTATTTGGATCACTGTATCTCATCTCCTTTTCTTCCCTACCATCCCCTATCGAATCCAGGTTCCTCACTCCAAGACTTGCCGCCAGGGAAAATTTATTTAACAAGCTCCACTCAGAGGACAGTATGGAACCTCAAAAGGCTATTATCGTGTCTGAAGACCCTGAAGAGCAGGGTTACTTTTTGGCACTTCAACAGAAATTCACCTTTTTGAATATGAGGGATCGTATCATCGTTCTGGGGATTGTGGTCCTCATTCTCCTGGGTTCAGTTCAGATAACATCACTCCTTGTGGACCATTACAGGGATGACGATAAAAGTTCGGGATATACTCCGGTTCAGGACCGCTATAAGCAGGATTACGACTTTTCGGAAAACTGGTCCAAGGTACTGGAACCCGGTCCGTACAAACAACTTTCCACAGACCATCCCGACAACTCCACATCGGTGATCATCGATGTGTACCTTCCCATCGCGGAAGGAGGGGCTGCACTTGACCCCCTCAACGGCCCGAAGATGAGCCTGGCCTACTGGCGACCGGACGTTCCGGAGGGAGTAACAGTCCCGGTGATCATGGAGATCGGACCGTACTTCGTTGAGGTCACAGATGATGTGGATGTTGCCGGTTTCTGGCTTGGCCGCATGATCGTGGATGAACTCCTGCCCCATGGATTCGCCTTTGCCCAGGCAAGTGTTTTCGGTACCGGCAGTTCCAACCACTGTATGGATCTCATGGGAACATCGGAACAGCTTGGTATTGATGCCGTGGTCTCATGGCTGGCACAACAGGACTGGTGCAACGGCAACATCGGTATGATCGGCAAATCCTATGACGGTTCCACCCCCTGGGAAGCGGCCACATTTGTCAACCCCGCACTGAAGACCATTGTACCAATCTCCGGCCTTATCGGTGTCAAGGAACTCATGTGGAAGAACGGTTCCTCGGAAACCCGGGCCGCCCTTATGCACAACGTGGTCTACGGAGGATATGGAACGGATGGAAATGACGAGGACCATCAGAATGCCTGTGTTGACTATCTCACGGGCTGGGCTCATGGAACGGGTACCGTGCTCTGGGGCTCGGAGGCGACACCTTCTGCAATTAACTACTGGGAGGAGCGGTACTTCCTTGGGCGTGTTCTTGAGAACTTCAAAGGTTCGGTCTATATCGTTCAGGGATTTCAGGACTGGAATGTGGACCCCCATATGGGAGTACCGGTGATCAACCAGCTCCAGGAGGCAGGCATCGAGGCCAAAGGCTTCTTCGGACAGTGGACTCACGATTATCCTGACCGCCAAAACTACCACGATGAACGGACACAGGCTCAGGGCAGAGGGACGGAGGCGTTCCCCTACATGACACGGTATGACTGGATGCAGGACATGCTGGAATGGTTCACCTACTATCTCAAGGAAGAAGGACCGAAACCCGCACTCCATGTTGAGATCAATGATAACATGGGAGGCTGGCGCATCGAGGAGAGCTATCCTGCCCACAACACCGAGAAACTTGAACTGCACCTGGGAAGCGAGTTGAACCGGATCTCCGGAGGGAATCTTCTGGCTGGGAGCGGCTATGTACCCGGAACATCAACCGAGATCGTCTTCGAGACAGAACCCTTCGAAGAAGAGCTTCGCTTCGGGTATCTCCCGCAGTTCCATGTCCGTGTGACCCCCACGGGGAACGGAGGCCAGATCTACGCCCTGCTTGAGGACTCGATTGACGGTACGCATCTTGGCCATGCCATCATGGACCTCCGTTACTATGAAGGAGGCGATGAATATCACACACTGATACCGGGCCAGACTATCACCGCACTTATGGAGTTCTTCCCCATGGATATAGTGCTTCCCGCAGGTCATGGACTTCGGCTCACCCTTCTCCCCACGGGAGAGGATTATGTGAACTCGGCCACCAACTATCCGGTCACGATCCAGGAGGACCAGGAGAGTGTGCTTCGGCTTCCCCTAGTAGACTATGAGAACAAGATGTACTTTACCCCACCCGTCTGGTACGAAGAGTCCCCATGGTATGAAGAGTGAGGGTGAAGAGGGAGATGACACCCTACTACTATCATCCATCCTCCATCAAGATACCCGAGATGGAATGGCTCAAAGGGTCTACCTACACCAGATTGTACTGGAATGTCCTCTATTTTCTCATGAGCTGTCTTCCTGGATCTGTACTCGTTCTCATGGTCTTGGTGGGGACCGAATCCCTCATTGGAACATTGACAGGTCCAATTGCATTGATAGAAATCGTTATTGTTATTTCCCTTTCGTACTATGTGACCGACCGATTGACACGGAAAGATTACCGGTATGCCGCCTACCTGACCTATATCACGAAATCATTCAATACGACAGATTTTTCACAGAAGGAATTCTTCGAAAATCTCTTCGATGGTATATTCAAACACTCAGATTCACATCGTGATGTTGAAACAGACAAGTCATGTACCCAATTGATCTATACTTTTGAGGGGAACACAAGTTCCCTCTCGGTGATTATACCGAATGAGGATTACCATGACCAGCGCACCCTGCTTGTGATGAAAGTCATTGAGGAGGAGGACCTGCCCCATATGCTCCATCTTAAAGAATTGGTGGGAATGGCTCTCGGGATATGAGATACGGAGCAACAACTCCCCCCCTGCTCCTCCCTCCCCGCCTGCTCCTTCACACCCTCTCATTACACCCACGGACACTATTTCTCACCATAATCAATAAATATCCACCCCTTCCTTTCTCTCACCCAATGAGATATCTCGATCTCATGTACGAAGAACCTATCTACCGGCCTCCAAGCGAGGCATACAGTTGACTTCTGCAATCAACATACAATCCCTTCAGAATAAACCAGATACTGTTAAAATCCAATATTTGAATAGCTTGTAGGGATTTGCAATAATTGAATCCGCGCATTTTTCTCCCCAGAAA
>CAZTGJ010000211.1:0-5866 GCA_964613025.1 uncultured Thermoplasmata archaeon
ACCCCTAACCCCCCCCCCATACACGCACGCAAGCTCCACCCAATTCCCCTCCCCCCCCACCCTCCTATAATAATTACGATCCATACTATCAGCACTATCATCAGGATCAACGATACCGGCAAAATGAGCAATATCGTCAAAATCAACCATATCCTTACAATCAACCATACCCGAACGATCAACAATATCGCCAATATCAGCAGTATCCTCAGTATCAACAGCCGATCTCACAGAAATATGGCCTCCCTTACTACCCGGTGCCACAGGGAAGCGGCTTTGACGATCTGAAACGCAGATTATCGGTTATGGGGCTCCTTCTCTTTTATTTCATCATGATCTTCAATGTCATCGCTCTTTTCTATGCCATATTCCTGGTCCCCGGAGAGATCATGAATGCGCACATTCATCCACTCATGTTCCTTATCCCCTTCCCCCCGTTCCTCATCGGATTAGATTTTTCCATAACCGGGTATGCCGCCGTGATCTACTTCCTCCTCCTTGTTGCCGCGATCCTGGTATCCATTGAGACCATTATTATTCGCGAGGGTAGATCATTCTTCAGACTTGGATCAAAACTTCTTTCGGTAAACAAACTCACCCCGGAAGAGGAAAAACGGTATGATGAAAACGGGTTCGTTCTCCTCGGTGAATTGTTCATGGCCGTTCTGTTCTTCAATGTCTGTTTCATCATTGCACTCCTGCTTTTCGGGATCGAAACCGAGAGTCCCGACTTCGATGAATGGCATACCTGGGAACTCATGTACGGATTGGCACGGGCCTCGGTCTGGGAAGAAGTCGTCTCGAGGATCGCTTTCGTTGGTGTTCCTCTCATGCTGATCTATCTGGTCAATGGAAAGCCTTTGGACTGTGATGAAGGAGAGGCCGCAGGGAAAGATCCTAGGGAATGCTACCACTACCTCATGGGTGGCGAACTCTCCATTACTCCCCTCACCGCGGTCCTCATCTTCCTGTCGTCCCTTCTGTTCGGCCTTGCCCATATGAGCTCCTGGGATGCGTTCAAGGTCTTCCCCACCCTCGTGGGGGGGTTGGCACTGGGGTATCTTTTCGTAAAGAAAGGAGTTCATGTAAGCATTCTTCTCCATTTTGCCATCGACTATCTCTCGGTACTTCCGGGAGCCATCGACAGCGATGTGGCGATCCTTCTGGAAGTGGTCATCGGTTTGATCATTCTGATATTGCTCTCACTGGGGGCATATACCTTCTACAAGTATTCGTCACGATTCATGCAGTTCAGCTTTGCCATGTTCATTGGAACTTCTGCTCCGGCGGGTTCAAGGGGACCCGGGAATGAGTTCCCGAATTTTGTCAGTGTGGGCGTGCCAGAGTACAATAATGACCCGTGGAGATCAAACAACGAAGGATGGGGGGAGCCTGCTGGATTGGATGGGCTGCAAGCCATGAGAGACGGCTCAAATGAGGGGAGGAGTGAGGAAAGACGGGTGAGAGAAGGGGGTAAAGAGCAGGAGTCAAACATTGATCATGACGATGGCCAGGTGATGTCGGACGAGGGCGGACAGAAGAAAAACGTTGGTCTTGAAGGTGCACAGGTGATATCGTTTGAGGAGGAGCAGAAGACAAACATTGGTCTTGAAGGTGCACAGGTGAGTGGAGATGGTGATGAACAAGAGACCGATACTACTGTTGAAAACAGGCACGAAGAGGGGAGTGGGGAAGAGCCGGCGACCACTGCGAAGGCAGACGATAGGGGGGACAGCGGGAGCGCAGAGGAAGACAGACGAAACTAGAAAAAAGTCGTATTATAGAGATACTAATGTAAATTTATCAATATCGAAAAGGTTTTAATATGTATACAAATTGGCGGCGTTGATCGTTATGGTCTCGAAGAAAATTTCTAAACTCTTAGACGATATCATCAACAAATCCTGGAAGTTGCAGGAAACCGTAGAGGAAATGTTCCGCGGTCTCGGTAAAGGCAACTATGGCAGGGTCATCAAGATGGCCAGAAAACCCGAATACGATGAATACATGAAGACATGTGGCATTACCGGATTGGGTATCGTATTCATCGGCGGCCTAGGCTTTACCATATACTACATGTGGGTTCATCTCCCGGATTGGGTAGGTGGATTGTTAGGGTTCTGAAATTATACAGAAGGTGACATGCTTGGCTGAATCGCATGATTTTGATGAGGAAGATGATGATCAGATCTTCGCAGTGAAGACGGCCATTGGCCACGAGAAAGCGGCAGCCACAGCGCTCTACAACCGTATCGGGACCATAAAGAATGAGGATGTATATTCCATTCTCTCACCCTCTAACCTCAGGGGGTATCTCCTGGTGGAAGCAAAATCACGGGAACGACTGAAGCTCTTGCTCAAGGGAGTTCCCCACGTTCGGACCGTGGTGGAAGGTACTGCCAATCTTGATGAGATCGAGGGATTCCTTACCCCGCAGCCGGCTGTGAAAGGAGTTACAGTGGGTGACATCGTCGAGCTCATTGCCGGACCATTCAAGGGTGAGAAGGCACGGGTTCAGCACATCGAAGAGGCACGTGAAGAGATCACCGTGGAACTATTCGAATCCATGGTTCCCATCCCCATCACGGTTCGTGCGGACCATATCAGGGTCCTTGAGAAGGAAGATTACAATGCATGATCTGGCCGGGTTTCCGGTAGACTGCATATTAGAAATATCATTATTTAATAGTAAAATTTTGGAGTGAATGAGATGGCTGAAGTCATTGATGCACTTGTTGACGGCGGAAAGGCCACTGCTGGGCCACCCCTGGGACCTGCTCTGGGACCCCTGGGCATTAACATTTCAGATGTTGTCAAGAGGATAAACGAAAAGACCGCGGATTTCGATGGAATGAAGGTCCCGGTGAAGATCACAGTGGACACGGGAAAGCGGACGTTCGAAGTTACCGTGGGTACCCCACCGGCATCCGCATTGATCAAGAAAGAGCTTGGTCTTGAGAAGGGATCCGACAATTCCAGAACCACGAAGGTAGGAAATCTCACCCTGGAGCAGATCAAAAAGATCGCACGGATGAAAGCTGATTCCCTGCTTGGTGCCGATATAAAAGCTCGTGTCAAGGAAATTGCCGGAAGCTGTGTGCCCATGGGGATCACTGTCGAGGGAATGGACCCCCGCGATTTCCAGAAGGAACTCGCCGCCGGTTCGATCTCGGTTGATTGAGTATTTTTCAAAGCTCTCCTCAATAGCAGTGAGCTTGGGTGCTCTCACGGCTTGCCTACAAGAATAGATACAGGAAGCCACTGAAATATCCATTACGAAGTGGCATATGGGTGTCACGGGACAGTAGTAATAAGCAGTAAAAAATGGGATGTAGGGTGGGACCCCTGTATTTCGTGTGGAACGGGAAAGAGGAGATGGGGGATCGGGAGAATGGGGGATTGGTGATGATAGGAAATGAGCAGAAGAAGGCGAATAAGGAGAATGAGGGATTGGTGATGATAGGAAATGAACAGAAGAAGGAGAATAAGGAGAACGGTGGATTTAGGAAGGGGAACGGTGGAAAAAGAGAATACCGGATAGGGAACCAGAGAATAGTAGATAGTGAAGAATGAACAAAAGACAACGGACAAGGGGAGCGGCAGGGGGAAGCGGTTCCATTGAAATTGAAAAAGAAGACATCCAATAACAAGCATCATAACATTTATTATTACGTTGAAATAGGTGGGAGTATGAAAACAGTTACTATGAAACCTGAAATTCATCATTCCTGCTACATCCATGAGACTGCTGTGATCGTCGGGGATGTCATCATCGAAAAGGGGTGTAGCGTTTGGCCCAATGCAGTGATCAGGGGAGATCTGAACAGGATCCACATTAAAGAAGGAGCAAATATTCAGGACAACTGTGTTATCCATGTGACCGATGAATCCATCACCACCATCGGCGTGAATTCTTCCATAGGCCACGGTGCGGTTCTCCACGGATCAATAATCGGAGACAACTGCATCATCGGAATGAACGCCTCGATTCTGGATGACTCAATAATAGGTGATAATTCCATTGTTGGAGCAGGTGCAGTTGTAAAATCAGGAACTCATGCACCACCATGCAGTCTTCTGGTGGGAAGCCCAGCCAAGGTAATTAAGACATCCGAAAAGTTCAAGGAGATAGCAAGGATAAATGCCTCCAATTACCATAGAATGCGGGATAAATACAATGCAGGGGATTTCGAATTTCATCAGCATAGATAATGTACTTCAGTATTTAATTGATGTTTAAGAATATTTCATATAGAATGTGTTTTTATGTTGCTTTTATTAAAAATTATTCAATTATATCCCATGGAAATGTAAAATATTTCAACGATGATTTTCAGAGTTGAGAAAAGTTTTTAAAAGCTTTGACATCGGGTGGCATTATGGCTAAAGTCATTCCTTTCAAAGGGTATCGATTCAATGAACAGAGAACAGGTAATCTTTCCAAGGTCGTTGCTCCGCCATACGATGTAATGAAAGGTGAAGTTCTGGATCAGATCCAGGCTCTTTCACCGAATAACATTGCCTGGGTAACGAAGAACAAACCAGAGAATTCGGATACCGATGAGAAAAATCAGTACACTCGTGCACGAGATCTACTGCAGTCACTCATTTCCCAGAATATCCTGAAAGGTGATGAAAAAGACAGTTTCTATGTTTATGGCCAGAATTTCTCAGTGCATGGTGAGGATCATTTCAGATTCGGTTTCGTTGGTCTTCTTGAATTAGAGGAGTTTGCCAGTGAAGCACCGGAGGAAGGCGCTTTTGCCGGGGTTCTTCAGCATGAGGAAACATTACCAAAAGATATCGAAGATCGATTGAACCTCAGCAGGGAAACACTTGCACAGTTCGGACAGATCTTTGTTATTTATCCGGATCACGAAAAGCGAATTGATGTCGTACTTGAAAAAGCTATGAAGAATAAACCTCTTATGGATGTTGTGGATTATCTCGATGTCCGTCACAGGATATGGTCGGTATCTGATATTAATGATGTAAAATCTATCACGCGAAATATGGAGGATAAATATCTTATTATTGCTGATGGTCACCACCGGTATAAAACAGCTCTTGCTTTGAATAAGGAAAGAAGTGATCTGATTGGCTCCAATTACAGGATGCTTACCTTTGTGAATATGGCGAATTCCGGACTGGTTATTTTACCAACTCATCGCCTTGTACAGAATCTTGAGAATTTTGATAAGGATGTTTTATTGCAGAAACTTGAAAAGAATTTCATTGTAGAGACATACGATGATGAAAATCAGAAAGAAATGTTTGCTAATATGGAATCTTCTTTTATTGATGGAAACCATGCTCTTGGTTTTTTTATGAATGATGGGAAATTCTATTCTCTTACTTTGAAGGACATTCAACCAATGGACGATCTTCTACCCGATAAATCTGAAGAGTTGAAGCAACTTGACGTGTCAATTCTTCACTCAATGATTCTGGATGATATTCTAGGAATTGATAAGAAAAAACTGGAGCAGGGAACTATGAAGGGAGGGGGATATGTCGTTTATATTAAAGGGATCGGCGATGCGGTAGAAGAAGCAATTAATCAAGTGAAGAGTACAGCACAAGCAGTATTCTTTATGAATCCTACAAGGATCCAAGAGGTTGAAGCTGTGGCTACAAATTTCGAGTGTATGCCACAGAAATCCACGTTCTTTTATCCAAAGGTCTGGACTGGATTTACAATTAATTTAATAAAATAATTAATGAATGAATATTTAAATACCATGCTAATATTATAGTAATTTAATATTATAAAATAATAATAAAATAACAATGATTGAATAAGTAAAACAGTATAGCTTGTAGGAATCTGCAAAAATACAATCTCCTCATTTCTCTCCTCAGTAAA
>CAZTGJ010000212.1:0-1037 GCA_964613025.1 uncultured Thermoplasmata archaeon
GTTGGAGGGATATTATTATATAAACGGGAGCAGGACAGATAACGATCCTTATATCTTCAATATCTCCAAGAGACTGGGAAATGAGTACGAGGTTAATCACACCTATCTCATGAATGAGAATATTGGATCAACCGCTGTCCTTCCAATGCCCGAGCTCGGTGCGAACCTGAGGATAATCCCAGCGGATCTGAGGGAGGATGACTATCGGGAGATCCTATTCACAGTATACAATAATGGGAGTCGGGAAACCCTCTCATCTGTCAATGTGAATATTCTCATCACTACACCTGAAGGAGAACAATTGGCGAGATGGGATCGTCACATTACCAGCATCCCAGCCAATTCATCTCATGATGTCTCCATAAGCTGGGGTGTGGAGGAGAGAGAATTCAGGATTCTGGTGGACGTAAGTTACTATGGTGTGGAAGCCACGGATTCCAATAATTCCTATGTCGTGACACTCATCGCAAAAAAAGCCAAGGAGGAAAAAACACAGGATACCACTTTCAGGGGACTGGCACTTACCCTGTTGATCCTCAGCATGGTGGTATTGGGGTCTGTATACATCAAACGACTTTCTCAGGAGCGCACTGACGCAATGGGTATCAATTTCGATGTCGATGAGTTCCGGCGTTCACTGAAGGCCGTGGGAACCACTGCTGACGCAAGTGCTGTTTCCGATGATGACGAGGCTGATGCTTGGGATACGGATGCTGCTGCTGGGTCTGATTTATTGGAAGAGGATCTGACTCCTTTCCCGGAAACCGAAGGTCCCGATACAGACGCAATCTGGGACTCGGAAGAGCCAGAAGACATTATTACCCCCGCCCCCCCCACTGCAGTCATTCTCGTTCCTGGAAAGGATATCTGCCCCGAGTGCTATTCAAAGCTCGAGGAACCCGGTCCGGATGGCATTGTCTCATGTAGTTCGTGTAGCTGGATGAAATTCGACAAAGGAAATCGTTGATATCCCTTTCCATCCTCATGCCATTACAAAATCAAACCACGGGGGGGGGGGGGGGGGGGGGGGGGGGGGG
>CAZTGJ010000212.1:1047-5805 GCA_964613025.1 uncultured Thermoplasmata archaeon
ACAAAATCAAACCACTTCCCCCCCACCTGCCCCCCTCCCCCTGGCAGTGGTCCGAAATTCGATTGTATCCTTCATTTCCCAGATTATCTTCTGTTAATCCCAAAACGCTGATCCACTCCACACCCAGTATTCCCGGAATCCATTTCCATGCACTATATTCCAGGAATCAACCTTAAATATAAAACCACACATACCTCAGTATGAATACCGCTCTCATTGTCGGCGGTGGAGAGATCGACCCATTGATGCTCGCTTCGATTAGTTCCACCTCGAATCTAGTTCTCTGTGCAGATCGGGGAGCGGATGTGGCCTTCGAGGCGGGGATCGTTCCCGATATCATCATCGGGGATTTTGACTCACTCTCAAATGGAACCCGGAATCATTTTCAACGGATCGGTGTATCTGTTATCACTGACCTATCGGATCACCATCTGGATACCGAAAGCGCGATCAAAAAAGCCGTTGAGATGGGTGCTGAACGTCTCATCGTTCTGGGTTGTTGGGGAGACAGGGTCGATCAGTCTCTTGCCAGTCTGACATTTCTTACACCGGTGAGCATACCCCTTTCCACCACTGAAAAGGATGGATGTTCCTTTTCAGGCGAAGTCTTTCTGGTGACCGAGCGCTGTTTGATTCAAAAGCTGAGTCCGGGAGCCCCAGTTCATTGTGGCAGGAGGACCCGAACAGCTCTTGTTCCCCTCCCTGCGGCCGAAGGAGTCACCACCCGAGGTTTTCAGTATGAACTAAATGATATGGATCTTGTGTTCAGCAGAACCTGGAGTGTGAGCAATTCCGCAGTGGAAGATGATGTAGAGGTCACGTTCAGAACCGGAGCACTGGCTTTGATCCAGTGGTTCGGAACTTCCCAAGAATTAAGGAGCAGACTCATGGAACTCACCGGAAGAGCTCAGGAAATGAGAGCTGATGCGGCCTATCACTCTGTCCTGAAGCAGATCTATGATCACGGCGGGACCACTCCTCTTACCACTGAAGAAAAGGACACCCGTCTTGGTTTCACCAGGAAACTTCTGGATAAGCTCTGTCCGGGTCATGGTGCCATGAACATCATCCACATTGCAGGAACCAGCGGCAAGGGTTCCGTGGCTATGTATCTTCACTCGATCCTTTCCCGAAAATTCGACACCGGCTTGATCCTTTCACCCCATGTGTATGATTTCAATGAGCGGATCCAGGTGAACACTCTACCCATCCCCCATGCCGATGTTGTCAGTCTCTGGGACCAGATGAGGAATAAGATCGAAGTTTTCGAGAGGGAACACAATGAGATCCTCCTGTTCCAGGAGATCATCCTTCTCATGGCTTTTACCTATTTCACAGAGCAGAACATTCAATGGGTTGTGGTGGAGACAGGATTGGGAGGGCGATTCGATCAGACCCGTGTCCTGGAAGCAGACGTTACTATCATCACCCAGATCGATCTCGATCATACCCATATCCTGGGGAACACCATTCAGGAGATCGCAATGGAGAAGGCTGGCATTATCCGTCCGGGAATACCCCTGTACACTGCAGAACAGAAAGAGGAAGCAATCAAGGTATTCAAAGACACGTGTAATGAACGTTCGGCACCGTTTTATCCAGTGTATCCCGATACGATAGCTTATGCCGTTGCAGGTGAGGACGAAGCTGGTGGAATGCTGTTCTCTCATGAGGGTACTTCCTATTCCATTCCTCATCATGGGGAACATATGGCTGTCAATACGGCTCTTGCAGTTGCCGCTGTCAGTAATATCCCGGGCGTGAGTGGCGAGGACATCCGGGGTGGTCTCCAGTCTGCCTACTTGCCGGGGAGGATCGAGGTCCGGGGACGACTCGTGATCGATACCGCCCATAATCCAGCCGAGATCCGGGCTTTATCCAAAACGCTGAGCAATGTCATTCCCGGGAGTGGGAAAAAGATCGTGGTCTGTGGGATCTCGGATACAAAGGACCATCTTTCCATGCTTCGGGAGATCGGAAGGCTTGGGGACATCATCATCTTTACAAGGGCGGGGTACCGGGGTCAGGATCCCATGGAACTCAAGCATCTTGCCCTGACACTGGAGGAGTTCCGAACGGTTGAAGGTATCGTAGTGGTTGAGAAAAGCGATAAGGCATATGCGCTTGCCCGGGATATGACGGGTCTTCTGGGGAATGATGCATGGCTCATTGTGACGGGATCAACCTTCCTGATCGATGAAATATTCAATCCGGACCATGAACTTCGCAGGATCAATTCAGGGAAATGACACGCGATACGTTAAAAAAAACGATTGTGGCAGCGGGAGGGAGGGCGGAGGGGGAGAGATCCCCCTCACAATGGACCTACTCTCTCGGGCACCAGTACTACCACCAAGCTTGATTTCACTGACTGGAACGGGATCAGTTTTGCCTGGTGTTAGGAGAAACCGATTGTAAGGAACCAAGTGACATTTTCAGAATGTCTGGTTCGACTTTCCGGGATTGAGAATAGGAGTTATATATATTGATTTGAATATTTTTTCTCTCTGCAAAAAATGCACGATTGATTTCGAAACCCCATATGACCGGGGGAAGGGTGGTGATGGGTCTGGTTCTTTTGTTTAGTATTGGACCTCATCTTCGATAATGGGGGGTGGATTCTGATGACCGTAGGATTCTATCACTGAATACACATTCTCCCGTCCCCTTCGCTCCATGCGTATTTTTCCTCTATTCACTAATGTGTTGAGGTGGATCGATACGGTTTTCCTGTCCCTCTCGAGTATCCTCACAAGCTCATTTTGTTTCAAACCCGGATTTTGAGTGAGAACGTCGATGATCTTTCTTTGGATGCTGTACATGGGGGAAATATCGAATGCATCCTTGGGCATGGGGAAATCACGGGGATAGAATAGTCTGTATGCCCCATTGGTCAATGATCTGACACGTTTGGCCTGCTCAAGCATTTTAAGGTGGTGTGTGAGTTTGCCGTTGCTGAATTCGAGATCCTTTTTTATGGTGGAATAGTTTGCTCCCGGGTGATGTCTCAGATATCCCAGCAATTCGGCCCAGGCAACCGATTCCTCCATATCTTTCGGCCTGATCCTGGTATATAGAGGGATGAACAGTGATATGAGAAGATATCGTAGCGGTTCGTGAAATGTAAGTAATCCGATAAGAGCAAGGGCGGTCAGGGATCCGGCTGCTACGATTATCAGAGGGTCAGGGACAACCAGTGGTTCCCGGTCCTCCCGTGGATCCGGTACTGGGGGTTCCTCCGTATTATTCACAGGTGGAATGATCATTACTATCTTGTGGATGATTGCATCATGGCTCATCCAGTTCCCCGAACCACCACCAATGTACAGTGAATCATTGAATACAGCATCACGGAGGAGAGTATGTTCAGTTTCAGGGTCACCCTCATAGAGGAGGACGAATTCGCCCTCATGGTAATATCGTATTTGGGTGCCAATAGAATAAGCTGATTTCCCGCAGATATAGAGATAGAGTCGATCCTTGTAGACACACAATCGTGCGGCATTCATCCGTTCTTCCGTGGAATACCAAACCTCTTGGAATTCTTCACCATCACTGCTTTTCAGAACCCGAATATATTTATCCTCCCCGTCATGGTTCAGGGTAAGATACAATTCATCATTGTAGACGCAGAGACCGTAAGCTCCTTCATCTCCGTACTCCAGGCTTTGGTTCCACTTCGACATCATTTCGAACTGTTCCCCATCAGAGGTTCTGAACAATGTTCCACCGCAGTACAATCCGCTCATGGTGAAATACATTGCATCGTTGAATATCCTGAACTCCTGGAATCTGGTTCCCTCGTTTGTGGTGAAAATGCGTTCCCAGTCCTCTCCCTCCCCTGACCGATAGAGACATCCTGTGGTATTTTCTCCGATGTATGTTTCCACTCCCATATATAGCGTGTTGTTGTATATTCCCAATGCCGGTCGTTCTGTTGTGGTATTCTCGATCTCGTAGATCCGATTGAGAGAAACACCGTCAGATGATCTCCACAGCACTGTCGTTCGTCTGTCCCCACTTCCCTCACAACTGATAAGATATAATGAATTGTTGAATGTGATTCCATTTTGCCAGGCATAGGTGGTTGCGTTGGGGAATGCAAGGACCCAGTTGTCCCCATCCAGTGATCGGTAAACCCTTTCATTCCACCTTCCAGCCGTGTACAGGTGATCATTGAATTCGGTGAGTACGAAAACAGTACCGAATGGAAGATTCTCAGTTGCGATCTCAATTTTTGGTTCCTCAATTATTATCCCGGTATTATTCTCAGGTGGAATGAACATTGTTATCTTGTGGATGATTGCGTCATGACTCATCCAATTCCCCGAACCACCACCAATGTACAGTGTATCATTGAATACAGCGTTACGGAGGAGAGTATGTTCAGTTTCAGGGTCACCCTCATAGAGGAGAACAAATTCGCCCTCATGGTAATATCGTATCTGTGTACCAACTGAATAAGCTGATTTCCCGCAGATATAGAGATAGAGTTGATCCTCGTAGACACACAAACGGGCGGCATTCATCCGTTCTTCTGTGGAATACCACACCTCTTCGAATTCTTCACCATCACTGCTTTTCAGAACCCGAATATATTTATCCTCCCCGTCATGGTTCAGGGTAAGATACAATTCATCATTGTAGACGCAGAGACCGTAAGCTCCTTCATCTCCGTACTCCAGGCTTTGGTTCCACTTCGACATCATTTCGAACTGTTCCCCATCAGAGGTTCTGAACAATGTTCCACCGCAGTAC
>CAZTGJ010000213.1:0-5781 GCA_964613025.1 uncultured Thermoplasmata archaeon
GATGAATTACTTACGGTGTGAAGTGGGGGGGTGACATATCTCCCTGGTTTACACAAGATTAAGAAAAAGTTAAAACAAGAAAACCTAAATATGAAATATTAATTATTTCTCTCATGGGAAAATCGCGTTATGGTAATATGCGAAGAATTATCATAATTGGTTTCCTGCTTTTTTTTGTTATATCCGGTACATTTATTATTTTCGAGACATCAGCTGAGGATAATGGGGTTGACGAGGAGAAGGAGTGGAGGAACAATGTGACCCAAACCAATGATTCATGGCCCATATTATTGTCTTACGAAGAAATGTCAGTTTTTTTTCAGAATACATGGTTGGAATGTGAAATTTCCATTCATTATACTATTGCTGAAAATATGAACCTTGATAATGTAACCATAACCCTCTCGGTAGAAAAAGGTGGCGTTGCATTCCATTACTACAGTTTTGATTACAGCAATAACAACTTAACTCTCCTGATAATCGAGGACGTGGAAGTGCATAATGAAGTTTATGTAAAACCAGATGAGCTGGATATGAATTTCAACATGAGCGTTAATGCAACCGTATCAAATTCAACTGAAGTGCTCTATTCGGAAACTCACATGTTCTGGGTAGTCGGGGAACCCTATATTGAACCAGGTGAAGATTTGAATGAGGATGTCGATGTCATGGAAATCTACAGTGGCGCTCTGATCGTTAGTGTGGTATTCTTTTCGATGATTGGTGGTATCCACCTCTTAGGGTGGAGGAACAAGGGGTTCACATGATAATTTGCTGTTCCACATTCATATTTTACATAATGGTATTTACTTTATTCGCTAAGTTTAAAAATGAACAATGGAAAAAATTAATTCATGCAGTGATAATTCCTCTGCCGATTGCATTCCTCTATGCATCCTACATCTATGATCCTGATAATTCAGCGATATATTCCGGATTGATATGGCATTTGATTGTCGTTTCTGTGTTCATCGGAATTGGGGTCCTTGTGCATTGCATTGCAGATTGGAAGCAAAAGGGTCCATATTTCTATTTCCGATTCGTCCCTTCGATCATACTATTGTTGAATCCATTTCTGCTCTATGAACCGGATGCGTACAATCTCATGACTGCTCTCTTCCTTTTTTCCGGTATATTGCTCGGCATTTATGGGTATTTCACTTACTGGGAGGGAAGAACTGTTGGATTGATATATCTCTATATATCGCTCCTGTTCATGGTGATCATTCCCGTAATATCTGTTGCGATCATGAAAATCTACTTTGACCACATCAAGGATGAGATCATATATTATCGGTCGAGATCTGGGTTTGTCACCTGCCACATGCCCGCAGGTCCAGCATCACCTCCGATTGAGTCCCTGCAAATCACCGGCTTCTTTTCCACATTATACGTGACGTTATTTGGTATCCTGACCTTCTTCAGAAAGAGAAACTTGGGAAAACGATTGCAGAAGCGTGGGATCATTCCAAAGGAATTCCAGGAGATTATCGAGAGAAGAGAAGCTGATGATAATAGAGACATTGGCAATCAAGGCGGATCTGGCTATGAATGAGCTTGAACTGACCCAGGTAGTGTGGGAATCAACGTATGAGTGTATATCCAACTGCTTGTTCTGCTACAATTGCTGGAAACACGAGTATGAAAAAAACGAAGTGCTGAATATCAATGATCTGCAGACCGTCATCGAAAAACTTCCTCCATTCAAGCGATTTGTGATCTCAGGTGGTGAACCACTCCTGAGAAAGGACCTTGAGGCAATCATTTCTATGGTGAAGGGGTATACCAAGAATATTTCAGTTCTGACCTCAGGGATCCTCTTGAATGATCGAACGGCAAGGCTGTTAAAGCGACACGGTGTGTTTGTGCAGGTTCCGATCCATGGCCTCGAGAATACTCATAATACGCTTACAGGAGTTGAAGATGGATACAGGAAAGCGATAATGGGAATAGCCTGGCTCAGGAAACATGAAGTGGATTTTGCAGTTTCCACTGTGGGAAACCGGTTGAATATTCATGAACTCGAAGATGTTTTCGAACTCGGGGTCGCTCTGGGTGCATCAGAACTCCAGGTAATCAGATTTATGCCAGGTGGGGAGGGAATGAAACATAATGACCTCATGCTCCGGGGAAATGAATACATGAAAATGCTCGAAACACTGAATAGTGTATGCGCACGATATGGGATCTATGGTGCCTCAGGAGCACCAAACATACCCTGTGTGTATCCCTTGAAAAAAAACATGCATATTGGGATCGGTACGTGTGGTGCCGGAATGGACTGGATAGCCATTGATCCATCCGGAAGGGTCAGAATGTGCAATCACTCTCCCACCGTTCTCGGGGATCTCACAGTGCAGAATTTTCAGGAAATTTGGGAGCATCCTCTTCTCCAAAAACTAAGAATGTTTGAGATGGTCCCGAAAATATGTAAGAACTGTGAACATCTCAGAGATTGCATGGGAGGGTGCAGAGCTGTAGCAGAGACATATTATGGTTCAATGTATGAACCCGATCCGTTGATGGTGGAAAAATGAGAACCCAATGGGGGTTCAGAAATTCGGCTCATAAGACAACTGGAAATCTGCCCTACCCGTAAAATCCGTACTCTCATCGTCGTCTCAGCATTCACCAGCTTACGGTTCGATGCACTCCGCCTCTTGATCCCAGCTCACCAGTTCAATCCCTGCCTCATCAAGCATGCGCCTGGAAAAGTCCTGCGGAAAACCCCTGCCCATGATGATCTTTTGTACACCGGCATTGATGAGCATCCTGGTGCAGATGGTGCAGGGGGGGTGGGTGGTGTAAAGAATGGAGTCCTTGATACTGATCCCGAATACCGCTGCCTGAATAATGGTGTTCTGTATAGAATGAACCCCTCTGGTGATCTCCAGACGCTCTCCATCGCATACCCCGTGCTCCTCTCTGATACAGCCTGTCTCCTGACAGTGTTTAAGTCCAGCCGGCGGTCCGTTATACCCGGTGGTAAGCACCCGCCGTTCTCTGACCAGCACAGCCCCGGTCTTCCCTCTCAGACAGGTCGATCGTTTGGAAGAGATCCGTGCGATCTCCATGAAATAGCTATCCCAGTCCGGTCTCGGCATTATCTTCACCTGATCTCTCATTCATGTTGCATATAATTTTGTGATCCTAATTGAGATCCTGACTACTTCTTTTCAACGGTTCCATTGTCCGCATCAACGATGAGATGATCCCCTGAATTGATCTCCGAGATATCTATCCCGTCCACACAGGGAATATCAGCAAGGATCACACCCGTGGCAACAATCGTTTCGGTCTCGGCATTCACGATGGCCACCGGTCCGACGCCATTGGCATGGAGCCCGTAGACAACATAGGAACCCACGGTGGACCCCTTGCCCTGGGGGAACACCAACACCTTGCCTGTGACGCTCTGCCCTTCCAGCTCGTGGCCCTTCTCGATGACGATTCCGGTCTTGGGATCGATGCCTCCATAGAAGCCGATTGGCTCCCGGGAAACAATAGCCTCCCCTTCCGCTCGCCCAGGATTGATGGTCCGTCCTTTCATTCCGCTCACCTCTTCACTGCACATTCCGTCACACCCTTCACCGCTCATTCTGTCACACTCCTCACGAGATCATGAATATTCTGGTATACAACGTTCTGTTTGCAGAAGCCGGGGAGGTAGTTCGCCCCCTTTCCTGTGTTGACTCCGGTGGTCTTGTATCCCATCTGCTCGATCGGGGAAACGACCATGCAGGTATCGGCGACAACATTCCCACCAGCGTTCCGGATGGTCTCCGTGAATCCCATCCTGTCGGAGGCTTCCTTCATCACCCGGGATGTGCATATCCAGACCGGTTTGTTGAGGGTTTTCCCATCGACCTCCGCAGCAAGGGTGGATATCTCCCTGAGAGATGCATGGGGACAACCAAGGACCACGATGTCGGGTTTATCCCCGGTGTTGAGCTTTGCATAGGTCTCTTTGATCTCAGCATCTGTCACGGACAATGTTTCGAGGCCCGAGATATCCTGTTGATTGGCCTCCGGAGTCAGATCCTCGGCATAATAGAGCGCCACCGCCCCCGAGGCGGCCATAGCCGCGCCCAGCGCCTTGAGCTGATCGGTATTGGCATTCCTGATCCCTTTGAAGTAGGGTTTCCCGTTCTTCACCTGTTTTCCCACGTGATATCCGAGAGCACCGAAGTCGGCATTGTACTCCAGAGCAGCGGAAACATCCACAACCACGGTGGGCTTTCTGTTCTCATCGAGATGCAGACCGTAGTTCGGGGTCTTCCCGACAATGGCAGCGGCAAGTGCGGATGGACCGCCCTCCCGGTTGGTCCGGGCTCCGATCACCGAGTTGGAGAAACTAACCGCAGAAGATTCCGACCAGGCAATGTGTTCCCTGAAGCGCGGAAGGTTTCCTGCAAGGTAGGGGGTGCAGGTTGCGGTGATGACGATCCCCATCTTCTTGAAGGCATCCATGATCCTGATCTGATTCCGTGCGAAATCCTCCGGGAAACCGATTTCCCGCCAATTCTCAAGGTCCATTCCCGCGGGATTGAGATAGGTGAGCACCTTCACCTTTGCCCCCTTGGATGCCATATCCTCAAGGAACTCGGTTCCCGGATCGCCTATGGACTTATAGGAAACGCCAGCTACCTGGACCGATCCTACCGGGATCATCTTATCCGCTCCGTAAATGTCTCCCAGGCGGACTAGCAGTCTCATCAGCCGGGCCGGGACAGCCCCCTGCTCTCCGTCGAGGATCTTCTGTTCTTCAGTTGTCAAATACATGGTAAGAACTCCGTGTTGGTTTTATCGTGATCGATTCGAATATCAGCCTTTCCGTTGGATTAGCTGTATTGCATGGAGGGATAGAGATGTTTAATATTTCTTTTGGAGTGGAGTCTGGTCGTTTGTTTATCATTCTCCAATGGCCTTACTGCTGATAGTATACCTTCGTTTAGCAACTCCTGTTGTGAAGGCTCCCCTGGACTCTGTTCATGGTCCGCCTCCCTCCCACACAAAAATGGGGTTCACTCCAAAAGATTATTGCTTGAACCACTTACTTTTCATAACGGAATGCTTAATCAAATAAATTTTGGATGATGTTTAGTTTAGATAAGTTTTGTTACCCAGATTATACCACAATTTATAAATTAAAGAAATGGTGAGTTTATAAGGATAATTATGGTTAACCAAATCTGGAACAAACTGTTGAAAAATACTATCGAAAATCACAAAAAAAAATTCCGCCTGATTTTATTTGCTTTGTTTGTATTCATCTTCCAATTCCTATTATTTTCTAACATTTATGGAAGTGCATCAGAGATTTCAATTTCACCTAACACTCTTGATGTTTCAATGGAGCCTGGATGGATTGATGTTAATGTCTCCATCAGTAATGATGGAAGCAGTAACATATCGTGGGAAGTCATATCTCATGACTATCTTTTTCAAGACGATTTTGAAGATGGGGATTATGAAAGCTGGAGTAATGAGAGCGGATTGTATACTAGGGAAATAAGTAATCATTCTTCATCAGAAACGAATAATTTTAGCCTATCGTTAGATGGGGGTGATAATAATTATTGTGATGGGATCGTTCACAATTTGTCTGCATTAACTCCAACAGATGTCAGTTTTCAAATTCGCTCGAATTCAACATCCCGAAATGATGCATATTTTGTACTCGGTGATAATGCGACATCTACAATTTCCACAAGTGCCATCTATTTTTATGTGTCATGTAACAGCTAAAATGACCTATTTTTGTAACTCTAAAACTCCATA
>CAZTGJ010000214.1:0-5768 GCA_964613025.1 uncultured Thermoplasmata archaeon
AGTTCATGAGCTCCAATCTCAAATCGATGCAGCATTCACCCCTCTCCCCCATTCTCCCCCATAACTGGCACCATGTTTGAAACCCCACTCCACCTAAGCGCAGTATTCACTATCCCTCACCAGACCTCAAATTCACCAGCATGAAAAAGAATTAATAGGCAAATGAGGATGGCTGTTCGATGAAAAACCTAAAAATCCCGTGTCCTTTCTGCGATATCGAGAACAGGCTCACGGTTTTTCAGGCAGAAAAAGGTACCATGTTCAAGGTGAAGTGCAATGCATGCGCCCGCGAATTCCAGATAGATTCTGATGGAAAGATCGTTGATCTCCATGTCCCGGCGTCTCCCGGTGATCCGGGTAGACCGCCTCTTGGTATTCCCGTGGCACGACAGGTGGAACCCCCGGAAGCCCGACCGGTACCCCCCTCAGAAATGTCAAAGGATCAGAGAAAAAGAACCGAAGGACGAACGCCACCACCAATCAAAGTTCCTCCTGGGGGGGAGGGGGGTGGGGAGGCAAGGAAGCCAAGGGAAATCATTGAGAGTGCCAAAACGGATGAGGTTCGAAAGCTTGAAGAAGAGATCGAACGAGCCGAGAAAGATGCAAAACCACGACAACCTCCAATGAAAAGGGGAGCCGTAAAAAACCCTCGAGGCACACGGATCGTTCCCATGAAACCCACCTCATCGGATCCGAAACACCAAGCCCGTGAACCTCACCCATCATCCCGTGACAAGACCAGAACCGAACCCTCTTCATCTTCCCCATCATCATCTACTCGACCATCATCATCAACTTCCACCTCCCCGTCCAAACAATCTGATAAAACTATATCCCAACCTACCCGGCCTACCGATCAATCAGATCCGTCATCTCTTCACCCAACCCGGCCACCCAGACAGTCCGGGACTCCCCCTGCCTCTCCATCACCTTCGACCCACCCTCGTTCGAAGACATCTCCATCGTCCTCATCCCAACCACGCTCCAAGACCTCTCCGTCATCTTCCTCCCCCCCTCCTCACTCCAAGGCTTCATCATCATCTTCCTCCCCTCCCCCTCACTCAAAGACCCCACCATACCCCTTTCCACCATATGATCCCAAACAGTACCCCTATCCGTATCCCCCTGTTTATGATCCGAGAACCGCCTATCCTTCATATCCCGGTCACCCTTCCACGGGAAAGCATACCTATCATCCTCCCGGTCCTTATCCCGGCCCAGGAATGCAAGGGTATCCCTACCCCTTTCCCTTTCCATTTGGAAAACCTCCCTTCACGAGGAACCCTGAATGGGTATGGAAGCTTCTGGTGATCGCCGCCATTCTTGGGATTCTCACCTCGATATCGTTCTTCATGGTATTCAATATGACCTTCAATGGACAATTCGAGGATATGTCAATGGAGGGAACCATTGTTGACGAAAAAGGCATTCCCATTGATGGTGCCCAACTCACTATCCTAGACGAGAACATCACCACTACCACTGACTCCAATGGGTCCTATTCATATCAGAATCTGCCCTCGGGAACCCATACATTGCGGATAACCGCTCCCGGGCAAACCACATTATATTATCGGTTCACACTTGCAGCCTGGAGCATATACGAAGAGGATTTCGCACTGGAGAATGCATCGGGGGGGAAGGATAACAAGACTGTGGACGAGTCCGCCGGGGACGAGATGTACAACCTTCCGACCTTCATGTTCCTGAGTTCGACCATTACATTTCTCGGGGGACTTGCAGCAAGGAAGAAGAAGCATTGGTTCTTTTGTGTAATCGCATCCATCATTGGATTTTTTTCCTTGGGGCTTGTCTTCGTTTCACCACTTCTCACCATCATTGCACTGGTCATTTTATTTAGAACACGATGGGCATTCGACGGTAAATCTCACCACCGCTGAATTCCAACCAATGCATCTGCACTACTCCTCTCCACCCCTCCAATTATTATACGGATCGCAGCCGCTCTGCTATGATACCCATGACCGTTGCCGTCTCCAGTGGAATGTTCTTTCCGGTAAGTTCCAGATGATGAGGTACACTTCTCAGTAGGGACGGAGGCAGTCCTTTCCTACCGAGACCCATGATCAGACAGTATCTTTTTTGAGTTCCGTTTTTATCTGCAAGTTCATCAAAGGTAACCCGCTTCCTGGGATCGGGATGCGAGCTTGTTGCAATCGGTACCCCCAGGTTCCCCCAATTCTTTGGAGGTTCCTTGGAGCTGGCCGGTATCAGGGTGATCCTGCCCTCCGTTTTGAGTGTGCTCAGAAGACTTCCTCCTCTGCCTACGTTCGTCTCCCTCATGGTCTCCTTTATAATTCCCTCCAGGTCATCGGTGGGGAAACCAACCAGTGCCAGATCGAGATCGAAGGCCATGCATAACGGTGCGGCTCGTGCAATCGCTCTGATATGGGTGGGTTTCAGTCCGCCCTCATAGGCGTCGTACAGTGCCAGAACGTGATTTCCATCCACACCAACCTTTACCGCTTGCTGGAAATCTCCCGCTTCATGTGTATCTTCCATCCGATCTTCATCTCCAATTTCATCTCTACCATCCGATTCAATTTCTCCAACCTTTGAGCCATCTTCTGCAGTTTCCGGCTCTTTTCTCTCTTCATTGCTGGTGACATCACCAGCGGAAAGGAGTGCACCCTTTCTTTCCTTGCTGGCCTCTTTGTCCTTCTCACTGTCCAGAGAATCCTCATGGGAGGCCTCCCAGGGAACTTCACGTGAAACTTCTCGTACCTCTCTCGGTTCTCTCCGTGCATTGAAGTCAGCAAAGAGGGGATCATTCTCTTCATACCCGAGCTTTCTCATTCCTGAAATGACCTTTGCCTCGGTTTTCAGTCTCCTCTCCTCAATGCGAATACCAACGCAGTCCACCAGTGACTCTTCGAGTGCAGACCTGGCCTTCTCCTTTAGACCGCACAGTTCCAGTCCCCTGGCGATGTTCAAACGGATCAGAGCCCTGTCATTGTGATCGGAAATGTTCCGTACCAATTCCAGAGACTGCTGAAGGAGTTCTCCGGCATCCTTGGTATAACCGCTTTTATCCATCCGTCCTGCCAGTGTGGAATATCCCCTCACTACGAAGATTGGATCCTTGAACAACCCTAGCCGATCTTTAATTATCTCAAGCTCATTCCTGCTCTCCGCTATGGAAGCAAGATAGCGAATGGATTCCAGCCGTTCTGCATCATTCGATATTCTGTCGCTGTGATCAAGTGCATTTTCCAGAGAGGACTTTGCGGCGGGGATGAGCTTTTCTTTCCTGAGCTGGAAATGGAGGTACCCGAATAATCGGGAACAAACTGCAGGGTCTCGGGCTGTCTTTATCATTCCAACGATATCGGGATATTCCAGATCAAGGGTCTCCTGGTCGGCATTTCTTGCCGTGAGACTGCGGACCCAGGACCTGACAACCACCCTGCTGTCCTCCAGAACAAATCCGGTATTTTCAAGCGCTATCCTCATGAGATCCTCCAGATGGAGAGGGTCGGACTTCGGAGCGAAACCCTGAATTGCCTCGGAACGCACTTTTCCCGGGGGAACCCTGAGCATCTGGGAAAACACCTTGCCAATGAGGTAGTTTCGGACATCATCACTGCCGGCTTCCTGAAGATCCTCCCGCCACTGTGAAAGTTTCTTGTGGAACTCGACCAGGAGCTCAACCTTACGCCATCCCCGTTGTTCCCTGGAAGCAAATCCGATCCCCTGTTCGGCTGTTGCAGTTGCTCTGTCAAGGCTGAGACCGGGATTCGAGGAAAGGGACACCAGTGCCAGGCCAATATAATAAGGATCGCCAAGTTTTTTCGCTTCTCTGATGAGGGCGGAAATATCGGTTTGCTTCCCCCCCTTCTTCCCCTCTCTGACGATGGCACGGTATCGTGAGGGGTCGTGACTCTTCTTGCCTTTTGGCCGTTCTCTTTGATTCGGTCTTCCTCTGTCGGTCATGATCTGAAACCTCTTTGGTTGGGAATGTTGATAGAGATAGTGTGTGAAACTATCAGAAGTTTTCATGAACAACGCGTTGGTTCGGAATAATATTCTTGTGGATGCGCTCACATCGTTCGAACCTCTCTCTTCTGGGTTCGTTGATCGATCTTCGATGTTATCGGATTCTCCCATCGTCATTTCTGCTCTCTTCGATCAGCTCCCCTCATCGAGCGCCACCTTATCGAACACTTCGTATTCAAGCGGTCCTCGGTGCTTTGCACCTCACACACACTCAACCGGATCGACAACAAGTTGTCACTCCTCCTCGTCCCCCTCAGGCATTTCCACCCCATCATCGATAATTTCTACGAGTTCCTCTTCATTATCCTCTATATCTGGTATGTTCTCACCCCCATCGTCGATCAGTATTTCTTCGCTATCATCTTCAATTAGTTCTTCATCATCATATACCTCATCGTCAATGATGTTCGAAGCAAGCTGGGCCTCGGTAAGCCTTCTGACCTGTGCAATGGCATTCAGCAGGGTCGTCCCATACCATTCGTCAGCATTTGATAGTTCTTTGATCACTTCATCATTGATTTCCCATTTCCCATGCTTCAGAAGGAGTGCGAGGATCCCGGCTCCGCCATCATAGATCACGTTACATACATACCCTGCTTCGGCGATCTTCTTTATTGTCAAAAGTATGGCCCAGAAACTTTTTTTATTTGGAGAGTCCAGGGCGTTGATGAGGGTCAACACTCCATCACACTCGATGATGTGTTTGGTTCCCTCCATCCTGATGATGGTGTCCAATCGATAAATCGCCTCCATTCGAGCGATTTCATCTGGTGACTTCAGGACCGAGAGATTATATTTTATGGCTTCCAGGTATTTTTTCTCCCAGGATGTTTTTCCTGCTAATGGTCCACCGTGATTTTCCTGAAGCTTCGGAAGGTTCACTGCTGCCCAGTACATGAGCAGACAGATCAGGAACAGACCCCCTGCCATCACTCTCATTACATTTCCAGTGGAAGAATCATCCACCACAAGAGTCAGCCTGAAATGCTGATTATCACCCTCTCCATACACCACAAGGAAAAGGTCCTCTGACTCCTGATTGAGGTAGGTGAACGATCGATTCTCGGTGCATTCTTCGATATGAAGGGAAGCGAATCCCTTGGAATTTGCAAATGATCCGTCTGCACTGTTGTTCCACCAGGATTCCAGAAATGCATTATATTCCACCTCCTCGATGAAAACAATGAAGACACTTTCATTTTCTATCACCGGATCAATGAATTCGACGGTACAGACAATCCGCGAACCTAATCTGACCTCTCCGAGATCATCAGCATGGTAGCTCCCGGGTCCGCACTGGATTTCCTTTGTTTCACTAAATGGATCCGTTGGGAAGAAACTGACGAGGAGCAGGAACACTGCCAGGATGAGGATAAGGAAAATCGTTAGCGCGATATCATCATTTACCCCTTTTTTTCTGGTCATGGCACATCACCTCCGTTTACCGAGCTGTCAGGGAAAGTTGGGGCGTCCCTTGTCCAATAATGCTCAATCCAGTTATCCTTCCTTCCCTCTGCGGGGTTCGAATTTTCTAATGGTCTTGAACGGCCCATACCAATAATTCCCCATCCTGCGAGAATGAGGAGGTACGGGAGAACACAGATCACACCGACGGCCCTTGCTCCATTATAATCCTCCTCGGAAATCATGTGGTATCGAATCGTACAGCTCGAATTCTTCCTGGCATTTATTAGAATATTAGCCTGTAGGGATTTGCAATAATCAAATCCCCTCATTTATCTCCACTGGAA
>CAZTGJ010000215.1:0-5733 GCA_964613025.1 uncultured Thermoplasmata archaeon
GAAGTAGAGAATGAAGAAGTAGGGGTGGGGTAAAAAGGGAGTGGGGAGAAGGGGGGAAGAAGAAGATAATGAAGTCAATGACGTTAATGAAGCCAACGAAGGTAATGCAGTCAATGGAGCAGTCATTCAGCCTGTCAGTCTATTTGGGATCGTCTGGTCCCTGGGATATCGATTTGGGATTCTCATAGGATTGGTTCACCGGTTGACTGTATTTTGGAGGTATGACCCCGAAGGAGGATTGAGACCGAACATCAAAACCATCTCCAGGTAACGGATAGTAACCCTCTCGCGCAAATTGAGCCACCTTGTTTGCTGCGACCTTGTATGTGTTGAGCATGTAAAGGAGGGGTATTGAAATCCCGGCGGTGGCGATCAGGGCAAGAATGAAGCACATATCTCTGAGAAAACCGAGACCCCGTATCTCTCCGAGAATGTAGAGGTCCATTACAATGGCCACCCACATAATGGCGAATCCGAAGAGCAACCCAAAAAAATGTCCCGGATTATTGATCTTCACATTCATCTCACTGCATCTAGGACACACAAAAATTGGAATGCTCGATGAGGATTCGCAATTCTCACAGTGAAGAAAGAGACTTTGTACCAGAGTACGGTGTAAATAAAAAAACATGTATCCAGTCCAGATGAGGACGGCAACCGCTCCAAGAGGCAGCAATGCATTCTCATTTTGAGTTATAAAAATCCCTAAAAACAGACTGGTTGCTCCGAATATTCCCGGAAGCGCTAGCACGAAAAGAGGCATCCATGCCAACTCTTTCAAGGTGGTTTGTTTCTTGGTCACGAACATTCGGCATTGGCTGCAGTAAGGTGAAATCTCAGAGTAGGCCAGGTTACATTTTGCACATATCATGAACTCAATCCCCATCACCTCGCCCGACCCGGGATCTCCTTCCGAAAAGATCGATGTTCTCCTCATGCCCCTCTTGAGTATCGAACAAAATGATCGCTGTGAAAGACGAGCAGATCAGTATGAAAATGGTAATAAGAGATTTCCAGCCTTTCATGACCGCACCGGATTGGTGTTGGAAACCTTTGATTTAAACTTTCCTGTCCCCTTCTGCGAATGATAATCCCGAGGTCCCCACCGAAAACCAGCTATCCTGGCATCGGTGAACTCTACAGTATACCTTGTGTAGTTTGACGAAATCAGATATCTTCTGAATATGACTATTCAGACACAGGCTTACTTCTGCCTGCGGGCCTGCCTCTTTCGTTTTCGCATCTTCTTTTTTCGCCATTTCCAGCGCTGTTTACCGCGCTTTTTCCATGACCGTGAACTTCTTTTCATGAAAGACCTCGTATCATTCGATAATAATTCAAACCATGAAGCGGACTCGCCGGGATTCGAACCCGGGATCACTGGCTTAGAAGGCCAGCGCCATATCCAGACTAGGCCACGAGCCCATTACTGGCCTGCGATTTTCTGTTTACGTTATTAATGCTTTGCTCATCATTTCCAGTGTTCTATGGGGAAACCAAGCACATGTGTAACCCCTCCACGTTTTCACACAATCAATCCCCCACCCCCCCCTTCCTGCCCCCCCTGAATATTCGTACGGTCGATCTAGATAATAACCTTATCACTTCGGGTCTCCTTTTACGGCTTCCCTATTCTACCTCCCAATTTTTCTGTCGTTTGAACAAGCTCCTTTATCATTGCTTCCCCCCCCTCCATGGTTTCCTTTGCTTTCGATGTACGATAGAGCGTCTCACACCCACAACCATTAGGATAAATAAAACAATCATCGCACCAAGATCATTCCAGGGCGTGCTGAGCCCTCGAACATGGAGGACAATCGTTGCTGTCATTGATCCGGTCCGGTTCCCTTTATGGACCAGCACCTTAACTGCATAATACTCATCATAGATGCCGGCCTTCCCGGAAGTGGCTACCCTCAGACCGATTGTCTGAGTCTCTCCGGGATCGAGTTGATGCGTCGTAGTATTCATCAAACCGATCTCGATCGTATCACTGCTCAACATTCCAACATCAATGATTTCCACCAAGAAATAATCACGAATATTCCCAGCATTCGCTACTTCAATCGGGATCTCTCTGATCTCCCCTGGTCCGATTCTCTGAATACCGGAGGGAAACTGGATCACCGGAACTGAGTATTGTTGAGTCCAAACGGTGAATCCTGGCCCTTCTTCAGAAACCCCATCAATTGGTTTCCCATTCACATGAGTGACCTCAATAAAGACCATTCCCTTTATCGCGTGGAGATGAGTCGATGAGTTGGAGAGGATGGTGAAAGATATGGCGACGGCGCTATTTCCCCCAATTGTATAGATTCGGTTTTCAAGATCCGACCGGAATCCTGGAATCTGTCCTGTTACGCGGATTCTGACCGATTCAGTGCCATCGTTCACCACCTCGAAGGAGGTGCTACCGATACCTGAGCCAGATGGAGACATATCCACAAAAATATCCGGTACAACTGTCGGTGGTGGGCCGGGAGTGGCTTGACCGCTTACGATGGGGAGCAGGGGGAGGGAGGCGACAAGGAGAATCATACAATATATCATCCACGCAAAGGAACAAAGAACCGTATCCGTGGAATGGCTCTTCCAATTACCGTTCCTCAAACCATTCATCGTTAGGATATACTTCCAATCGACATTAAATAATTAATGTTACACTTCTTTGACAATTCCTTCAATGTACGCATACGAGGCATCCTTTGTGTAGGATCCACTCTCCTTTGACCGGCCCCTCTCCCCCATCCTATCCCTCTCACCATATTCCCCACTCTGTCCAAACTTCCCGACCCCCCTTCCTTCCTTCCTTCCTCCCTTCCCCAAAGTATTGGTACGGTCGATCTATACATGGTACTCTGCGTCGATGGTTCTTTCTTCCTCCCCTTCTGCATCTTCATCGAATTCCTCATCCAACATCAGGTTCGATCGGTTGATCACAGAATCTTTGATGAAAATATTGATCACCTTTGATTCCTGTTTCTTCCCGGGATCATGAGATGCAGATCTCTCCGGCTCTGATGCTTTTTGACGGCCATTGGAAATCGGGATAGAGGGTGAATCTATCAATCGAGCTAGTGGTATCTGGCGCTGACCACGTGGAATGAACTCCTTGGGACCGGTATTATTCGACATAATGAAGGTGACTGTGCCCACCAGAGAACCAAGAGTGATGACAAGGATGATCCATGCAAGGAATGCCCCGGTGGAGTCAGTTGTATACTCTCCATTGGCGACATATGGTTCCGGATCACTACTTTCTTCGACAGGTAGTGCATCCTCGACGGTCCAGTATGAGAGTGTTCCATTGGTATCACATGTGGAGAAATCATAGCCAAAGGAGGATAGACCAAGTGATGCCACAGGATGCTCAAGTTCAATGACGGAGCGCACTCCCTCCGCGTTCCCCTGCCGATCTTCCGAAGGCTCCCAAAGATCATCAATTGAGATCAATGTCACATTTCCATCCATTCCCCCTGCGATCATCATCGATTCCTCTTCCAGAAAGAGCAGGGTGTTCGCCCAGGCTGTCAGGTTTGTTGTCATGATGCTCTCGGGTGCCCCAATGGAATACCATGTCAACGTCCCCGAAGAATACCCGATGCACAATAGATCGAGACGAAAAGCTGGAGAAGGATCGGCATCAGTGAATGACATTGCAGTGATCCAGTTCTGGGCGGGAATAGGTATTCTCTGGATGATCTTCCAGTCATGGGTCGAATACACAATGATATCCCGGCCCAATCCTCCAGCGGCAAGATACGAGCCATTGGATGAGAAATCAAGTGAGGTGATCGGTGCTCCGACGTCGGTAAGCAATTCCTGCTGTGAGAGATTTCCCAGCGAGATGATAGAGATGGTAGAATCTTCAGACCCTACTGCCGAGATACCACAGTACCTATTGTTTTGATTTGATATCGACTCCGATTCCGAATTCGTGGGGTTGTGGGTGGGGGGGGAAAGCGGATCGTTTGACTCCTGGGGCGTCGTGTCTATCCTTGGAATTACTATAGAGGTGATCGGTCCGTGATGAATTGATCTGGAGGTCGATTCTCCTGTCTCAGTATCAAGTATGCCGACATTCCCGGATTCGTCTCCCCATAGTATTGATCGGGTACCAGGGATCCACTCAAGTGCACGAACGTGACCACCATCAGTTGTAACGGTCCAGTTCACTGGTTCATTTCCGGGTTGGTCTGGCATAATAAGATGGATCACACCGGGAACACTAACATCCCCGTCTTCACTGTCATCCACGCTGTCTTCCCCAATCCCTGCATAGGCGATAGCCCCGTCGTCCGGATGATAGGTTATAGGAACCATTCCTTTCTGATCCAGGGAGTGGGTCGCAGGGACCGAATAATCTTCACCATCGTCGTCATTGGACGAGGGCTGATGTCCGGTGTTGGTCAGGATCAGCACGAGAACAAGGGCAAGAGCCAGCAAGAGCCTTTTCGATGGGAGCAGTTTCATTCTATTCACTCCTTTCCTCTTCCCCTTTCTCTTCCCGCGCCATTCTTCGATATCTCAACATGTCCATGCGTTCCGAAGATACCGATCATTCTCTTTGTTGTCGTGGGTCTCCCCGATGCGACTCCAGAATTGGTTTCGGATCTGAGCTTTGAACCCTTCTCTTGTTCGCCTCCTTTCCTGATCCCCGCAATTTCCATCATTTTGGAGAGCGCCACCACAACCATGATGGAAAGGATCATCATGCCGTATCCGATACCGAAGGATGGTGTCGAGTTCGCAGTATTGACCAAATCGAACGAGAAATAATTCCCGTCATTATCCTCCACTACATGGTAGCTGCCGAGACTGGCGGTCACATAGAATTCGTAGACTGTCACCTGACCATCAGGCCCAAGTGCTCCTGTGAAACGAGCCTCATGTTCCTTCGTGTCCGAAGTCTCATTTGCGAGTTCCCACTCTCCTCCGTCGACTCTCATGAAGAGCTGACCGTCGGCAGGGACATTTGTGTACCAGCGAATGATAACTTCCTTTCCAGCCATGATGGCGTAGCCTATGTTCGCCTTCACAGAAATGATGGACAGGGGGAAATGATGGGAGAGGTAGTATTCTCCGTTATTGTCTTTCACAGCGGTATTCCCGGATTCATCGGCGGACTCGATGAAGAACTCATATTTCTCATAGGGAACCGAGAGAGTCATATTGTGGTGAGATTTCAATCCCATGTGCCTCAGGATCTTCCAGGCTCCGGTACCATTTCCCCCGGCCTCACGATAGTGAACCACTGAGGTCGAGGGTACATCGGTCTCCCAGGTGATGCACAGGTTCTCCTCCCAGGTGACTGCTTTCAGATTCTTGATATACAACAGAAGATTTCCCCGTGTTACTCCCACAGTTTCCTCGCCGTTCCTGAATACGATCTCGGTACCCACAGAAAGGATATCACGCAGTTCACTACCGGATGCCATTGAAAAATAATCAGAGGAACCGAATTTCACAAATCTGTCAATCGGGATATTCTCATTGATCCATTCCTCAAGTGAAATATTGTCGAGCTGGATGACCTGTTCATCAGGGAGCAGGGAGCTTTCGATGTACACACCATTGAGATCAAGGAACGTCCTGTCTCCGACCATTCGAGCATTACCAGCAAGACCCATTCCTGCGATCTTCGTGGATGAATAGGAGCTGATGAGCTGGGAAGCCTGAACAGAGGCTTCTCCGGTGAGGGTCCGGAATCCTTCACTGTCGAAATCGGAATTA
>CAZTGJ010000216.1:0-5728 GCA_964613025.1 uncultured Thermoplasmata archaeon
GTGGCCAAGGGACCAATAAAATGCCTTATTCAAGCCTCAATGGCGGTAATACGTTGCAGTGTGAATATTCGTGTACTCAGAAAATTGAGTGTGAAATTATCGCATCTCCGATTACCCGGTTATAAAACGATGTTTTTATATTGTGAAAATACATTTTCACTTTTATTTGCCATAAGTTTATATCAAATGAAAGAAATGTTACAAACGGTATCAGGGGGATTGAGGCCGTTTGCATTTAAGTACCTATTTTTGCAATCACTTCTCCTCCTCCACCCTTCTCCCTGATGCCACACGATTTGTTATGAGAACGAAATAAGGGGTTATTATAGTTTTGCCCGAAACTGGAATCCAGTCGTTAGCCAAAAATGACTTCCAATAATTTTATAAATCGAACACCCGAGAAGACGTTACCTTCGCAGGGTGTTTACTATGGTTTTAGGACCCTACAGATCAGTGTACAGGCCATGTACTGCAATTGTGATCACGTGTCTTCTTTTACTTCAGGTTGTTCTGATACCGGTTTCATATTTATCCGATTCAGCAGGTGAGGAAGGTGGGCAGAGCAAGAGTGAGGACTTGTCTGAGCTCCGGTTGAGTGTGCCTGAAGCAATGAGTGCTGATGACCGGATGAACACTAAGTGTTCGTTGAGGGGGCGCTCGATGAGGAATGAGGAAGTATCCGAGTTCCGGTTGAATGCTTTGCATTCGACAAGGGGGGAGGGAATAACCATCTATGTGGACGCCTATGTTCCCGATGGAGGAGACGGAACAGTAGGATTGCCCTTCAACAATATCCAGGACGGGGTCGATTCGGCAGCGGACGGGGATCAGATCAGGGTGCTTGAGGGTTGGTACTACGAAAATGTACGGGTTGACAAATCTCTGGAAATTCTGGGCGAGGGAACTGCTGATTCCATCATAGAAAACGAGAACGGAGTCGGGATACTTGTTACTGCATATGGTGTCACGATCACCGGATTCGGATTAACCGGGGAGGGGGGGGGAACGGGAATACAACTCGAATCCGATAATGCTCTGGTCTCGGGAAACCGTGTCTGGAACCAGCATTTTGGCATCTCTCTCTCCGGGGCGCACAACAACACCGTGGAGAACAACAACTGCTCTGACAATTTCCAGGGCATGTTCCTTGAGGATTCATCCCACAACATCGTTGAAGAGAACCGATTGTACAATAACTCGGACATGGGAATATTCCTGGCATTCGGCCAACTGAATGACAACATTATCTCGTCCACGAATGTGATCAACGGACGACAACCGAATTTCTATTCGAACGCTCACGGATCCGCAGGTAATCCCATCACCATCTCGCAGCTCCAGGACAGTCCCGATGATGTAAGGATGAGCAACCTTGGATTCATCGTCCTCTACGAATGTTCCTATTTCGAGATCGAGGACATTACCATCTCACATATGCCCCGGGGAATCGTTATCCAGAGATGTGAGAACATCGTGATCAGCTCGGTAAACGTCAGGGAAACATCCGCTGGTATCTTCCTCGACCGATCGGAAAGGATCACGGTTTCATCATGTGAAGCCACGAATAATTCCGTTGGTATCCAGTTGTCGGATGTAAAGGATTCCTCCATCGATTCAAACACCTGTCCGCAGAACTTCAACGGGATCGTTCTGCAAGGATCCACGGGAAATACCCTCATAAGCAACGCCTGTTCCGGGAATGAGCGTTTCGGAATACTCCTCAGAAAGGGGAGCGGTAACAATACCCTCATGCTCAACAACTGCAGTTCCAATGACAACGGGATCGTCCTCATGGAAGGCAGCAGTGGTGTGAACTTCATCGGCAATGAGTGTTGGGATAACTTCTATGGGATCTTTCTGACAGAAAACTGCATCAATGCTACTCTTTCCAGTAATGTGTGCTCACGGAATACCGTGGGTATCATCATCGCAGACGGCAGTCATGGACCTCTCATCGACAACAACACCTGCATTGGAAATCTGGAGACCGGTATCCACCTTGAGGGGAATACTGATTCCGGCCTGCTGGCTGACAACACCTGTTCGGAAAGTGTCTATGGCATCCGGATCTCAGGTGATTCATACTGCATCATGGAACGCAATCAAATGGATGGAAATACCGAGTTCGGAATATTTCTGGACGATGGATTGCTGAATAACAATATCATAAAGAACGATAATCTCATCAATGGCATCAATCCCATGTATTACTATAATGAGATGGGTGAGGATGATGACCCCATCGTTCTGGCAAATTTCACAGATAGTGTGGAATCGACCTATCTCACCAATATCGGATTCCTTATTCTTTTCAATTGTTCTTTCTTCGTCATTGAAAATGTGTCCATCCGCTATTCGCCCTTTAGTATGTATCTTGAATCCTGTACCGATATTGAGGTCCGTTCATGCATGTTCAATGGAAGTACGATCGGGATCAAAATACTGGAGTCCGAGTCCATAACAGTGAACGACTGTGTGTTTATCAGCGGAGGAGATGGGATCGTGATCATGAATTCTTCACATGCTTCCATAACTGACTCCGATCTTCAGGATATGGGAACGGGGATCAGGGTGGAGGGAGCAGGTGACATCACGATCAGAAAGAATGGAGCGAGGAACTGCTCGGAAGCGGGAGTGCTCCTGACCGGCGGGGTATCGGATGCATCGATCCTGGAAAATGAAATATCGAAGTGTGAAAGTGGGATAAAAGTGGAGGAGAACTGTTCAGATAGTACGATCGAGGATAATATCATATCCTTCAACACCATCGGCATCAACCTCTCCAATACATCGGGAAACCGGATCACTGATAATATGTGCACACAGAACACAGAGAGCGGACTCTATCTGGGGGTGGGGTGCAGGGGGAACACATTCGATGCAAATAATTTTTCAGGGAATGATTTCGGGATCTTTATTTTCGGTGCCCATGACAACTGGATCGGAAACAATGTAATCGACAGCTCAATCACCTACGGGATCTATCTCAAGGATAGGGCGCTGAATGAGAACCTCATGGTGAACAACACATTCAACGGTGAGCAGCCGCATCTTTCGTACCATGAACATGGGACGGAGGAAGATCCCATCATCATCGAGAACATTTCAGACTCTGCCCTGGGCTGGAACATGATCAATCTCGGCTTCCTCATCCTGGTGGACTGCTCGTACATGATCATCCAAAATATCACCATCACATCAACCGAGAAAGGAATATATCTGGAAAATTGTGAGCTCGTCGACATCCGGTCAAACACAATAAAGGATATTGAATCCGCGATAATTATCACAGATTCCAGTAAAATCACGATCAAGGAGAATCAGCTCACAGGAATCTCTCAGACCGGACTGCTCCTGAACAATGCCACAGACAGCATTGTCAGGGACAACCAGATCGAGGGGGGGGGTGAGGGGATCACCATCCAGCAGGGTAATGACAACCAGGTGGCATTCAACACCTGCAATGGGAACAGGATCGGGATACGACTTCTATCGACAAAGAACAATTGGATCGAAAATAACACCTTTGATGGAAATCAATATCAGGGGATTTCCCTTGAAAATATCGTCGATGTGAACACCCTGGTGAACAATACATCTACGAACAATCTGTATGGAATGCGGCTGAGCAATGCCAGTAGAGGATGGTTCTTCAACAATCGTATCTCTGGAAACACCTATTATGGGATATTTCTCTACGACGGCTCAAATGAAAACACAATATCAGGGACCTCCGTCGCCGGGGAACGAATTGGGATATCTCTCTCTATGGGGTGTAATGATAATATCATTTCTTTCAGTTCGATCATCGACACAAGCATGACCGGTATCCAATTACAATATAATTGTGACAATAACCATCTTCTGAACAATTCGATAATAAACACCTGGCGTGGGTTTGAACTGATTACATCGAGCTACAACATCCTTGCTGGCAATACGTTAGAGAATTTCACTGATTACGGTATTTTTCTGAGGGATGGCTTGCTCCTGAGCAATCGGATCTCAGCAACGAACAATATTTCCGGAAAACATCCGGTTTCCTTCTATGATGTGACGGGAGATGAGCTGGACCCCACCATGATCTCTGATCTGGTGCACTCAGTTTCGATGGGCAGAATGACGAATATTGCCTTTGTTATTCTATTCAACTGCTCTAATGTACTTGTTGAAAATATCACCGTCGAAGGTGAGTCCATAGGGATATACATTGTCAATACGAGCTCTATCTTTATCAGGGGTTCACTCTTCCGGAATGGCCAGGCTGAAATCGGTATCCGGGTTACTGGTTCACATAATATTACGATCGAAGATATACGGATTCAGGATCGAACCACTGGGATGCAAATTGAGAATTCCAATAATTGTACCATCAGAAGGAATGAGTTTGAATCGGAATCCAAGGGAATAGAATTGCGTTTCTGTGATAATATCACCATCAGTTCGAACAGGCTGGTGGACATGTTTGAGGGTGTTCTTCTCAACAGCTCCTGGTTGAATCTGGTGTGGAATAATACCTTTATCGAAAATTCGTACGGCCTTGTGCTGAACCAATCATCGATGAACAAGTGCTCGTTCAATACATTTAACAATAACACCAGGTCCGCGGTCATCCTGAAATCGATCGCCAGGTATGTGTATGGTGTGGTCTCCTGTACCGGATCCCACGAGAACATGATTGACAATAACTCCATAATAAATGGCCTGCATCACGGGATCACCCTTCTTGCAGCCACGAATACGACCATTGAGAGGAACACACTGGATGGAAATGAAATCGGTATCCTTATGACAAGGACGTTCGTCAAGGTCGTTTTTCCCAGGGAACCCTATCCAGTTTACTATTATTTTTATTCGATTGATACTATAGCCCACAACAATAGCATTACCGGAAATAAGCAGTATGGAATCAATGTTGTTAAGAACGCAAGGTATTCCATTGATGCACGACTGAACTGGTGGGGGTCCTCAACAGGCCCCTATAATGAATATGATAATCCATATGGATCAGGCGATAACGTATCAGCTCTGGTGATAACCAATCCGTGGATCGGAAAACCGAAGACCGTATACAACCCACGAATGGATGTCTACTATGCAACGATCCAGGAAGCCGTGGATGACGCAATTCCGGGTGATGAGATCAGATTGCATGCAGGAACGTATTTTGAGGATGCGGTCATCGGGCAACAACTGAAACTCATTGGAAACGGGACCGATGTTAGTATCATCCGTGCGAAATCATCCTTCTGGTATGAACCACTTGGATGCCCCTATCAGATGAAGGTGACAGGGGAAAGGGTGGAGATACGGGATATTGCCTTTGTGGGAAATGGCAATTCCACCTGCGGATTAAGGATTGAATCCAGTGGAGTTATGGTGTCGAACATCATTGCTTCACATAGCAACTACGGTATCCTGCTCCAGGGAGCATCTCGAGCTGTCGTAGGTGACTCAAATCTATCTGAAAATAATCAATATGGCATGTTTGTCAGCGAATCAGATGAAAATACCCTAAGGAATAACATGTTTTACAGTACCGGCCAACAAATAGGAATTCACCTATCCAGATCCCTATTCAATACAATCGAAGCGAACACAATTGAGGATCATACAGAATATGCGATTGGTCTCAAATCCTCGCACGAAAATCTCCTGAAGCAAAACAAGCTTACAAGAAAGTCGCCTTCGGCGACAACTTCTCTCGTTCAAGGGTCTAATTCAAACT
>CAZTGJ010000217.1:0-5723 GCA_964613025.1 uncultured Thermoplasmata archaeon
AAGGATTGGGAAATGTGGGCATTGGAGACCTCCCTGGCAGTTGCCTCTACTGTGGGAAATCCACAGCAGAGAGCTGCAAGGGAAGCTCCAGAGAGGTTCTAGAAATACTAGCATACTTGGTATTTTGTGTCAAGCATAGGGGGTTGTTGTGCGCTATGATGAAATCCATATTGGTAATCATGCCTTTGGAGATAAGACAGAAGGAAATGAAGCCAAAGTTATTTTGAAAGATGCTATCAGGAAGCAGCATTGTCATATTATCGGTGGCACCGGAACCGGCAAATCCAAGCTTATGGAATATATGATCCGCCAGGATATCAGAAACGGGAACGGAGTTTGTTTAATAGATCCACATGGCAGCCTCTATGAGGCGGTACTTAAATGGACTGTTCTGCATGGATTTGGCCACCGACTACTCATTATTGATCCCAATGAAAAGGAATGGTCAGTGGGGCTTAATTTATTGGAATTCGATCCTGATTTATTCGATGTCGGTCAGCATGTGGAAAACGTTATTCATGAAATCGGCAAGGCGCGAGACGAGAATTTGTTTTCCACGGCGCAATTAATTATTTGGATGAGAAACTTTTTCCAGCTTGCAGCTTTAAGTGGCTTGACCCTCATGGAGATATATCACCTGTTGAATGAACACAACGTTGAGTTGCGGCAGGCACTTACAGATAATATTGAGAAAGAGGACAAGGAACTTGCCAGGTATTTCAGGGAGGCCTGGAACGAGTATGATAATTCTCCGGTCCGCACTCGATCGGAAATGATGAAATTACCTGTGTGGGCAAGGGTGCAGACATTTCGTGGAACCAGGGCAATGCGACACATTGTCGGTCAGGCGGAAACAACGATTGACTTCTATAAAGCAATGGGCAAGGGCAGGATTGTGCTTGTCAATTTACACGGGAAAATATCGGAAAATGAAAGAACTCTTATAGGGATAATGGTGATTGATAAGATTTTTCAAGCAGCGATGAGGAGGAGGCCGGAGCGGGGGAAGCTTTTTTATGTGTATATTGATGAGTTCGGGAATTTTGTTTCAGAACGGATAGCAAAGGCGCTGGAGGAATTACGAAAGAGAAATGTTCCGTTTGTGTTGGCTCATCAGGAGCTTGAACAGCTCAAGAAGGATGAAAGCAGACAAGTAGGAGGGAATCGACTTTTAGCCGCGATAAACAGCAACGCGAAGGTCAAGATCGCGTTCCGCATATCAAGGGAAGATGCCGAAGCAATGGCGCTTGAAATGTTCGGCGGGTTTATTCATGGTGATGAAAAGAAATTCGAACAAATGGTGACTTCCTTCTGGCCTCATCTCACAACGGCAAAGAGTCATGCGCATGGTAGTGCGGAAACCAGAGGGGAAACAGATTCCATTATGGACAGCTTTGGCCAAATGATGAGCCATGCCACCGGACATACATATATGCCGGGAACCGGCTTTGTTGATATGGGATCCTTTTCAATGACTTCCGGTATGGGCGACAACAGTATGAGCGGAAGCAGCAGGGGTATGATTAAGAGTTACACAAAGAGTGAAGCGGAGATCGAATTTCCGTTTTATGAACAGGAGCCTTTTGAACAGGTGGTAAGCACAAGTTTTTATTCGATAGAGGAGATGAAGGAGAGGTATATCGCGTTCCTTCAGAATCAGGAAGAGCGATTTTTCCACCTGAGAATACTGGGTGAGACGACCAAGCCTCCGATCCCGCTCATAACTCCCACCGTAAAGGAGGTTCACTTGCTGCCGAGCATGTATCGCAACGCGCGCTTGAAGGGCGTGATACGATGTGGAACCCCGGTTGCGGAAATAGAGGAGGAATGGGAGGAACGACGCGAGATGTTGCTGGAACTGCAGAACGGACGAGAAGTTGAAGATGATGATTTGACCTACGGGCAGTATGAATATGAACCAAGAAATGAAGGATAGAAGGTCTCGTTATAAGCGGGACAGGAAAAATCCGCGTCCGGGTCGGTTTCAAGCGAAGGGCGATACGGAGATCATCCTATTTCTGCATGATTACAAATACATAACACGTCCCTTGCTGGAGGTTCTAACCAGCAGAAAAGGCACAAGTCTGAAGAATCGTCTGCGATTTCTATTTGATCATGGATATTTGATGAAGGTGCAATTTTCCAGGGCGTACACGGAAAAGGGAACAACACCTGATGTGTATATTTTAGATGAAAGGGGGCGAGGAGCGTATCAATGGGCAACCCACATGAAAGCGGATCCTTCACCTAAAAGAAATCTGAATAAAGATCTACAGCTTGAACATGCTTTGTTGATAAATACCGTAAGAGTAATGGTCACTGCCGCATGCCGGCAGAGGGAAGATCTTGAACTTGTCCACTGGGAGCGAGCTGGAAAAGAAACAAAAGACACTGTCAGAATCAAAGGGAAAAAGCGAACCATCGCTCCTGACGCGTTTTTCGTGATTAAGGAAGTTGGTGGCCAGGCATATCCCTTTTTTCTTGAGGCTGATCGTACTACAATGGCTAAACCGGTTTTTACAAAAAAACTTCAGGCGTATTATGCGTATTGGCGAACTATCCATGATGAACTCTCTATTCAGCAGGGAAAGAAAAAAAAGATAGTGTCAAATAGGTTTAATATTCATGGTTTCCGGATATTGACGGTTATAGAGCATGAACTTGATTGGCAATTAGTGCGGAATAAAGATCGGCTTTCTAGTCTTATAGAGGCCGGATATAAGGCGACTGGTGGTAGGGGGTGGAAAGGGTTTTGGTTTACCAGTACAGCCTTTCTTGACTTGGCAAAACCCGAGAGTATCTTGAATCCGATTTGGCGGATCACCTATCCAGGGCAAGAGAAGATTCTCCACTCGATAGTTCAAAAAAAACGCGACCATCCAAAGGAAGAATAGTCGCGTGGATTTACTAATTATCGCCGACAAGAGCAGATACCCCGTCATAATTATTAGTAATCCGATGGTAGAAGTGCGGTGATGGCTCCTCCCTCATCATCTTCAATGAACCAGAGAGGCACACCCTCCTGTCCGTTATTACCCGGAACAGGTTCGAACACCTGCAAATAGTCGATGCCGTTGTGTTGCCTGGCCTTTATTTGAAGGAAAATCAGGCATTCAAGAAGCTTTACTGCTTGATAAGCATCAAGAGCTCCTGGTGTTGAGAGGAACGGTTTTGCAGCAGAGGGCTGAAACAGATATTTTGAATTAGGATCATCGACCGGAATTTCCTGAGGTTTCAGAATCAGTTTGTGGTGTTTTTCTTCCTGGCCGGCGTCAGATTTACCATTACCGGTGTCCAAAAACAGAAATGCTGCCAGAGCGACCTCTACCGGAAAGCGTGAGCCAAGCCCGGCATTCTTATCCAGCCACATGGCCAAGGCGTCATAGACCGGATATACAGCAAGATCCCGCTTCACGCACCACAGGGCATCAGTTGTTGAGAATATATGGAAACAAAACTCCATCTCTTCTGCTTCAGCAAAACGGCGATCTCCCTGTTTGAGTCGGTTAAAAGCTTTGTCTCTTAGAGCGTCAAAATCCAGGTCTAGTACAATATCCGTTGAAGTCATGGCATCTTTCTCCTGTTTATGAATTGGTGAATGAACGAAAAACTCGAGGGTTGAAGATAAAAGGAATGAGCGACGGCTTTTAGAGGAGGTCCTGGCTGGCCAGGGAGACCCATTCCCCAGTACCGTTTCCGATAATAATGTGGTCAAGAATGCGGATGCTTATGAGCTCACCGGCAGCAGTCAGGTTTTTGGTAAGGTTGATGTCTTCTGCTGATGGTTTGGGATCACCAGAGGGATGGTTGTGGATTAAAATGAGCGCTGCTGCTCCTTCACGAAGAGCCGGGCCAAGAACCTCTCGCGGATGAACAATGGAAGAATCCTGCGTTCCTGTTGAAACGAGAGTATGCATCAGGTAACGATTCCGGGTGTTAAGAAGAATTACCCAGAAATGTTCCTTGTCGTCGTCACACTCTTTGAGTAGATCCCGGGCAAGATCAGCCGCTACATCCGGTTTATTTAGAAAACGCGGAGAAGGATCATCCTTTTCACGCACCACTACCCAGGTGGCGAGTTTTAATCGATATCTCATTTGACTTCCTCCTGTCAGAAAATGAAAAGAACTTACAAGGAAGTCGTAGCATGACTGTCGATTACGTCAACCGAGGGAATTTATTGGGATTATGCGATATTTATGTTGATATGGTATTTCACTCCCCCGCCTCCACTCCACCTCAAGGCTCGGCCTGTTGTTGCGATCTCCTCGCCAGTTTCGTCTTTCCTTCGGCGGTAATAAGGTAGAACGACCTCACGACAAAAATTATAAAAGGTTTCCCTCTTATTAATATTATACCCTTCCACTCGCTTGCTTGATCAAGATCGTTCGTCCAGTAGGGCGCTCCATCTTGACAAGCGCTCGCGGAAGGCCCCTCTTACAATTAAGAGGGAAAGCCCCCCAGCAGGTCAGCCCTCGATAGACAATTAACGCTGGGAGAAAGGAAAACATGCTTATGACTTCTGAACCAAAGATACGCAAGCTCTCAAGCTACGAGAAGAAAGTTATGGAGAAGCTGGAAGTTGAATTTGACGCAATCGGATATGGCAAACAGAGTTTTAGCCAGGCCAGGGATGAAGTGATTCCCTATGTGATGGATGAGATGTACAAGAGCTTCATGAACGGCCTAAGAGCCGGACGAGCCCAGTCAGGCAAGTCCAGCAAAAGCGGCAAAGCAGATGAAGCATAGAGAGCCGAGATACCTCTTGAGGAGGAGGGCTAGACGGTACCGAGCTTTCAGAGCTTGCGGAGTGGACTATCTCGTTGGCTTGCTGGTAATCTTCCTGTTGATTGTACTGATTGCCAGATTCTACGTCAACGACTGGCCGCTCTAAGTAAAGGATGAGGGGTCTGCCAGCAGGCCCCTTTCCTGAAATTATTAATGTTGGAGAAAGAAAACACAACTATGTCTAAACAAGATGAAGATTTCAGCCAAGTCGAATGGATTAATGAGATACTAGAAGATAAAAACATGAAGCCTCTTTCCTCTGATGAAGAAGTACTTATTGGGAGTATCAGCGAGACTTTTGGTGAAATCGTAGTATCCATTGAACACGGTTTTGATAAAATTTCAGTATGCGTACTTGAAGAGCTGCGTAAGTGTAATAGAAAGACCTGAAAAGGGTTTAGAAGGAGGGGATTGACAAATCCCCTCCTTTGTGTCGTGAGGTCTAAAATCGGGACCCACCCACCCCGTGAAATACCTTATTTTTCGTTGAAAAGAAATACGAGGGTGCTACGAAAGTTCCCTTACTCCCTTGCCTTTCACAAGTCAGGATATCATAGAGTCTTAAGTATCCGTCCAAGGTAGTGCTTTTGAGCCTCCACCTTGACGGCTACTCCTTCCCTCTATGACTTAACTGGATATTAGGAAAGGCAAGCCAGCGAAAAGCCTCTCCATCTAAAAAATCAATTAATCGCTGGAGAAAGGATAGAAACTTATGGATGATCTCAATAAAGTCAGCTTAATCGGCGAGGTAATAGCGCCTCCTCAAGAGGATATTGCCCGACTTGATGAATTAGCAGTAAGATTTGTCTTGGTTACTCAGCAAAGCGGCAACAGCAGGAAAAACACGGAATTTCATCAAATTGTGGCCATCGGAGAACTCGGTAATAGAGCCAAACAGGACCTCAAGAGAGGTGTAAGGGTATTTGTGGAAGGCA
>CAZTGJ010000218.1:0-5705 GCA_964613025.1 uncultured Thermoplasmata archaeon
ATATGATCTTCGAAGTGATTTTCTCACTCGGAACTCAACTCGTTCGGAACTACTGCACATCACCACTTAATATCTTTTATTGAAATTTTTTCTTTTTCAACTATCTGCCCACAGTGTCATTCCATTGCATTCCATTTCACTCCCTCCCACCCGCCCCCGCCACAGCCGTAGCCACCACCACCATACGCCAATCCGTATGGCACCCCAAACAAATTCCCCACCCAACAAAACATAAATACCAGGATTTCACACGGCTTTCTTTGATGGCACCAGCACTGAATTCACGGCGGTTACGATTGACGATCCACTCTCTCATTGGAATACTCTCATTACTCCTGCTTCTCCTACTAATACTCGTGACGGGGAGGGGGGGGGAAGCGCGCACGATCATCGTGGATGATGACGGCGACACGTTATACAATAACATCCAGGATGCGCTCAATCATTCCCTTGACGGTGATATCATCCGTGTGTACGAGGGTATATATCATGAGAACATCGTGGTCAACAGATCGGTAACCATCTTAGGCAACGGAACCGAACTGACCATCATCAATGGGAGTAAACCAAATCATATCGTTCTTCTCAAAGCTGACCAGGTGGATATTTCCGGATTTTATATCAATGGCAGCGGCCGCAATTCATTCTATGATGGTGATGGGATCAAGGTGGAATCAGATGCGAATATTATTCACGATCTGTTCATTACGAACACTGCGTACGGGATTAATATTGAGGGTTTCGTTGGGAACAACATATCAAACGTTATCTGCGATTACAACAATCATGGATTAGATTTGACCTCGGCTCACAATACCACGATCACCAACTCAACATTCACCAAGCATCATATGGGAATCAGGATCGGGAGGTCAAACGATAACATCGTTACCGACTGCAATTCATCCCTGAACAACTTTGGATTCTATATCTCGGATTCGCATCGAAATTCACAGATCAATGTATCATACTTCGAAAATCAGGATAAAACGATTTTTCTCCGGAATTGCGATAATAATACCTTCGAGTTACTGAATTGTTCCGGAAATAGATATTCATTGAATTTTGAGGCATCACACAATATCACTCTCATTGAATCGATAGTCCGCACTTCTGATTCGACCGGTATCAGTCTCAGGGAATGCATTGATTCCCTCGTCCGGAATATCTCTGTCTCCGATAACAGAGGATCTGGTATCTCAATTTACAAATCCGATAGGTGTGTCATTCAGAATATCACAGCCAAGAACAACTACGGGTCAGGAGTGAGCTTCTCCTCCTCTACCAATATCACGCTCAGAAACATCGAGCTCGAGAACAACTCCTTCAGCATGACGGGAGGAACGCTTCAGGAATGGAATTCACACGATATCGATGACAGCACAACCGTTGATGGGAGACCAGTCTTCTATCTGGTAAATACCGTCGGGGGAACGGCTCCTCGGGATTCCGCTATCGTGATCATTGCAAACTGCTCGGGAACGATTATTTCAAACCAGCACTTCTACGGATTGTATTATAGCATGACCATTGCATTCTCGGACAATATTATCGTTGAAAATTCGACCTTCATCGACAATACATATGGCCTGTATATGGCGAATTCCAATAATTGTTCAATTAGAGATAGTACATTCCGAGACAACGAAATTGGGTTGTATCAAACATTTTCATCCGGTAATTGGATCCTGCAGAATCATTTTCTCAATAGCACCCGGCACGCGATCTACAACTATGAAGAATCAAATTCGAACCGGATTGAGAATAACAGTTTCCTCTCGAATCACGACTATGATATCTACTTTCGAAACTCACATGAGACCATAATCCTGTCCAACATGCATTCATGGAATAACGAAACTGCCGTTTCCATCTCAGACAGCACCTCGCTCATCATCTCGGATAATCGATTCCTCTCCAACAATGGAACATGCCTCTCCCTGGGAAATATCGGGGGCTGCACCATAACGAACAACACATTCACCGGGAACAAGGAAGAGGCCATCTACCTGACCGGCGCTACCGCCACCGAGGTCAGTGAGAACACTATGATCGGGAACGAGATCGGTATCAGATCATATAGTTCAGATCAGAATTCATTCATCTCGAATATATGCGAGCATCAGAGCAAGAGCGGGATGCAGCTTGAATATTCGGATGAAAACACTGTTGCTCTCAATACCTTTACTGCGAACGGGAAATATGGGCTTTACATGAAGACCGCTTCCCAGAACCGAATCGAGAACAATACCTGCAGCGAGAACAAGGATCGCGGAATATATATCACGAGTTCAACCAATAATCACGTGGCAAATAATACATGTCATGGAAATTCATATTCAGGGATCACTTCCTCATACAGCAGCCATAATACGTATCATCACAATTCGCTGGCGTACAATGATAACGGGATGAGGTTTGCCTCCTCATCCAATGAGCTGCTCACAGCCAGTGTTTTCTATGGAAATACCGATGCCGATATCATCCTCTCCCATTCCACCCAGATAACCCTCAGTGACAATCTCATGGGCAGCAGCGATTCTGTTGAGAACCGGAGGGGAGGCGGCAATGAGGTCTCCGACGGGGAGGGGGGGGAAGGAGAAGTGAGAGCGGGGATCAGCACCGCTTTGGGACGGGGATCCGGATCAATGATGATAACCTCGAACACTGGAATACCCACACCATTGACGTATCGAATACGGTGAATTCCAAACCTGTCGTCTATCTGGCCAATGCCACCGATGGAACGGTTCCCTCGGGGGGTGGTCAGATCATTCTGGCAAATTGTCACGGCCTGGTCGTCGAGGATGAGAACTGCAGCAATACCGTGATCGGTATACAAGTGGCGTATTCCTCAGCGCTTATCATCCGGAACAACACACTGAATGGGAATGATGAGTATGCCCTCAGGATCATGAAGTCGGATTCCCTCGTCATCGAAAACAATACACTGTACGGAAACCTGTATTTCGGGATGTACCTCTCCCGCGTGAAGGACAGTGTTATTCATGGAAACAGGATCTCGGGGAGCGGTGATGCAGGCATCTATCTCTACTATTCGGAGTATTGTGATATCAGTTATAACACGATGGAAGGAGATGGCATCGTCATCAGCGGATATCAACCGGTGTACTGGTCCAGCCATGAGATACATCCAACGAATACGGTCAACGAGAAACCCGTCATTTTCCTGAAGAACGAGGTCGATCCAGCGATTCCCGATGCCGGTCAGCTCATCCTATTCAACTGCACCAGCGCCAGGATCACGGACGGGGAGTTCTCAGATCAGGATATCGGTATCCAGATGGCCTACTGTTCCAACTCCGAGATCTCCAATGTGACCTGCAGCAGGAACGACCTCCAGGGAATATATCTCATTGAATCCCCCAACGCCATAATTCAGGATTCCGTCTTATCCTCGAACCAGAAGAATGGGGTATACATAATAAGGAGCGGAGGATGTACCCTCTTGCGGAACACCTGCTCACAGAACCTCGAGAACGGGATCTATCTGGCCACCTCGGATAACTCCGTGGTTTCCGGGAACAATTGTTCGGAAAATGGCCGGAGCGGCATCCTTGCCGGTAGCTGTGATATCACACACATCGAGGACGGGACCTATCAGTTCAACGGTCTCAACGGCATTGAACTCAGCAGCGCGGACTATTGCAGGATCGCTGGTAACATGGTAATATGGAATCTCAACGGGATCAATCTGACCTCCGGCACCGACAGCAATACCATCGAGTACAATCGAGTCCAATACAATTTGGGAACCGGGATCTTCATTTCACATAAAGGGAATATAATACGATACAATGATATTACCGATAACCATATTGGGATTGATTTTCATGGGTTCTCAGACCCGGATAACCGCGCGTACTCAAACAATATTCATAGCAATGTAGTGTATGGAATATTTTTCTCATCTCTTTCATCAGGCGCCCCGGATTTCGATGTGAAGGATAACTGGTGGGGCCATCCGTCCGGTCCATACCATCCCGAATTGAACCCCGATGGATCTGGGGACAATGTCACCCTTCGCACGGAGTTCTCTCCCTGGCTTAGCGAACCAGGGGACCATTTCTTCCCTGTGCTCATCCTCGAATCGGTTTCACCCGATCCAGCTTTCGTTGGGACCGAGATCCAGTTCTCTTCACGACCGGATTTCTTCGGGATCGTCGTTCTCTATGTCTGGAGTTCCAATGTCGATGGGGAGCTTTACAATGGGAGCCTATCTAATTTCACATTCAGTAATCTTTCACGTGGCTGGCACACGATTTCCGTCAAACTCATGGACAATGAGGGTACTTGGAGTGAGGAAAAGACCGAACGAGTTCTCATTCATGGTTTACCCACTGCCAATCTGATATCAGTATTTCCATTATATGCACACGAATCCGACACGATTCAATTCAGTGCTGAGGGAATCGCGGATGGATACATACCACGCTACGATTGGAATTCATCCCTCGACGGTATTTTCTATTCCCACCATTCACCCAGTTTCGAGTATTCGGAACTTTCCAATGGGACCCATGAAATCCACTTGCGGGTTCTCGATGAGTTCGGCTACTGGTCGTTACCATCAGAAACCGTGACCGTAGTCATCAACGGAAGACCTCGGGCCCGGATCGAATCCATCGGCCCAGTTCAATCTCCTTGGCCAGGTGATGAGAAAACATATCTGTTCGAGGGAAACGGTTCGGATGATACAGGCATCACCCGGTTCGTTTGGACTTCAAGTGTCGACGGAGAACTCTATTCGGGAACCGACTCAGCATTCTCCTATTCGTATCTGACCTATGGATATCATGTGGTCACACTGAAGACCCAGGATAGCGACGGCATCTGGTCCGAGGATGTCACAGCCCTTTACTTTGTGAACAATCTTCCCACTATCTCGATCAGTTTACCGGTGAACGGCTCCGAGATATCCGGTACAAGTATCATCCGGATCGTACCCTTTGACGAGGATACTGAAATTCAATCCGTTGAACTCTCTGTTGACGGGGAAGACTGGATTCCTCTCGAAGGGGATGTATTTTGGCTCTTTCATCTGGATACAGCCAACCTGTCCCTTGGTGAGCACACCATCAGCGCTCGATGTTATGATGGCAGGAACTTCTCGGAAACTGTGACCCATACCGTTTTTGTGGTTCTGGAGACCGATGAACCCGAAGATGACCAAGAAGGTTCAAGTCCCTGGTTTGCCTTCCTGGTTGCAATCATCACCGGAGCATTGATCCTGTTCTTTGTGTGGTACACACAGAAAGATATTCCCAAACCACCTAAGAAGGAAAAATGAGTTTTACCCTAATTTCACCCCTCCTCCCCCCACCCCGTTACCACTTGCAGTTCCCTACCCAAATCTCCCCCCCTCACCACTATCGTTTCACTTTCCCACAGTTCCACTTCGCTCCACTGTCCCCACCCGCCCCCTCCCCCCCTCATCATGATGTACTGTACGCCCACAGTGTCACTCCGCTCCACTTTCTCCCCCCACCCCCACCGCAGCCACCAACGCCGTGTCAAAACATCAATAACGATCAATTTTTCCACCCAGTAAAACATAAATACCATGATTTCCCACGGCTCTAATTGATGGCATTAGTACAGAATTCCCGGCGGTTAATTCATTTCAGCCTTTTTTTCATAGTACATAAAGTATGAAAATAATTCAGAAAAGGGAGGGGTAGCCA
>CAZTGJ010000219.1:0-5629 GCA_964613025.1 uncultured Thermoplasmata archaeon
TTTTTCTGGGGAGAAAAATGCGCGGATTCAATTATTGCAAATCCCTACAAGCTAGATCACATGAATAATAAATGAATGAATAAATGATTAATAAACTAAATAACTACATGAATAATAAATGAATGGAAAGAAAAAAGAAATTGATATTGCATGAGTGGAGAGGAGGTGGGGGGGAAGGTGGGGGGGAATGAGGTGGGGTAGAGGATAACAGGAGTAGGGAAAAGGGTGGGGGGGAGGGTGGAAGAGGAAGGAGGTAAAGCACCATACTGAGATCAAACTGCCCAATAGAGAAGGGCAGAGGTCGTTATGGCAAGCAGAGTGCAGGGAATAGCAGCTCTCTTGAGAATCGCGATAGTGGAATTGATAGTGGCCACAAGCCGATTTGTGTTGCCGAATCCAAGAATATTGATCCCTTCAATGAAGCCGGATCTGATAGCTACCGAACTCTCTTCCAGATCTTCCAGTGCCATGTTTATCGAATCCCTCACAAGAGGAATGAGTTCTCTGCTGCCCCCATCGGCACCCACGGGATTGAAGCCCCCTAAGGTAGCGTTCACCACATGATTGTCCGCTGTAAAGATAAAGGAAAGGTCGACAAGTTTCTCAGCCTCAGTTGTAAGGTCCTTCCGAACTTCACCAATCATATTATTCCCATCAAAAAGAACGAAAGCCTTTGTCTTTCCATGGGATCGCATGACCATGACCTCAACACCCTTTGGTCCGATCCCATCTATCTCATTCTTTGGTATGGCAGAACCGAAGCCCATTGAAAAGGAATCCATATCCACCTTTTCCTGACTGAGTTCGTTCACCATTGACTCCATTTCTATCGAGATCATGTCCCCCACATGGACAGGGGAACCACCGTGGATACTATTGTTATGCGCATCAATGACCATGAGATCCTCGAACCCATGATACTTGGTTGCCCAGGAAAAGGTCTTGAACATTTCCAGTGCAATATCATCAGAGGGGTACGGGATGGGTTCGCTGATTATCAATACCCTATTTCCAAAACGTATAAGATGTATGCTCGTGTTATCCCTTCTGCTCAGTATCTCAGATGATGTGTCTGTGAAATCCTCATCCTGCAGGCTTGTTGCAAGTGCCCTCACAGCCCTGACCACCTTATCGCATTCCTCGGTCGTTGAGGGATTGTTGTCATTGGTCGCGGCACCATGGGGAACAAGGATGTGATCTGCCAGGTCCTTCAGGGGTTCCGCAAGTTTGGTGGGAAGGTCTCCACCGCCTATGGTTCCTACAGGACCGGGATGAACGGAGGGTGAGATGATAAGTGCGTGGAAGGGTTTTTCCGACACATCTACATTAACATAGGCTTTTTCTCCGCTTGTCACCTGGCTTGCGTCTCCGATATTTCCTCCCCCATTTCCAGCTCCTACCCCCTCTCCTCTGTTTCCTTCCTCACCCGCTGCATTCGGTCCTCCTCCAATTCCTCCTCCCCCTGCTCCTCCTACTCCTCGTCCGTCTCCCCCCACTGCCACCCTCCCCCCTTCTGCCTCCCCATTTTTCCCGGATGATAAATTCTGGTTCCGCTTTTTAACGGCCATAATAGAAAAAGGAATGTTGAAACTCTCCTGCAGAGGTATGAACAATGTCTCGATCTCCTTGGTTCCCTCGATCATGTAGCTGAGAAAGAATCCGAGAAGGTCGGTACCGTCGATCCCTACATCGGTCTTCATGGGTGCATTGACGATCTCGATGAACAGCAGAGAGGACAAGAAAATACATAGTGAGGTGAGTATCCCGAACAGGGACTCCTGAAGTGCAAGGAAATTGTTTTCTTCCAGGTATCCTAGATCATTGAAAGATAGGAGGAAATGAAGGGCAAAGGCAAAGAAGGTCTGGGCAGAGGAAATGATGAATGAATACCGATTATAATTGAGACAGGTGGATCGGATAACGAGGTATCGCATGGAAAGGACCAGTGAATAACCATAGATCAATAAAAATCTCCAGTTCACGTCGAGAACAGGCCTGATCAGTATCCCTACGAACAGAACGGCTCCAAGAATGAGCACCCCGATGAAGGATGTCAAAAATGATCGCCTGTAATAAAACTTACCACCGAAGGCCTCCACAAATGGAGTTGACGTCCAGGCCGAGAGAAATGCCGGGAGGGCAACAAGAAAGAATCCATAGGTCAATCCTTCGAGACCAAACTGGATGAGGAGGCCGGATAGAAGGGAGAATACGAGAATGAACGGTACCACCAGAATGGGCTCGGGAGCACGGTACAGGAATTTCGAGAGCTCCTGGGTTTTGGTCGTTGGTTCCCACGTCTTCTTTTCCAGGCTCATCGGCCCTGTAGGTTCATGGAAATATAAAATCATACCGAAGTAGGGATTATCAGTAGAGTGAATGCAGGATATGAATACCATAGAATAATGTATCCGGATGCATGGTGTGAATAGAATGTGACAATTCCACTCCCAATTCTATCTGGATACCGACAATTTATTATGCCGCCCTATAAGCCAGGGCATCATGGACTATGGTATCATCTCCAGGATCGACCTTCCGGAAGCCCATGAGCTTGCAGAACGGATCATCGAGTACATGAACCAGTATACCGACATCCTTGTGGAGGAGACGACCGCCGACCATATTGGAGGTGGCAATTCCATGGAACAGGCTCCCCTGGAAGAGATGGATGTGGACACCCTGATAACCATAGGTGGGGACGGTACCATCCTGAGAGCACTTCAGAAGATCGATGCCGCGATTTTCGGGGTGAACATGGGGAGGGTCGGATTCCTCACCGAAGTCGATGGTGAAGATATCGAAAAAAATCTTGACCGTCTTCTGGAGAGGGATTATCTCGTAGAGCAGAGATCAAAGCTCAGGACCATCATCAATGACAGGGAAGAGCTGGATGCCGTGAACGAGGCGGTACTCCACACGGCCCAGGTTTCCAAGATAAGGGATTTCAATATCTATGTGGATAACATTCTGGCCGAGAACATCAGAGCTGATGGTCTCATCATTGCCACCCCAACCGGTTCTACCTGTTACGCAATGAGTGCCGGCTCACCCATCATCGACCCCATGGTCCCGGCTCACGTGATCGTCCCCATTGCCCCCTACAAACTTTCCTCCCGGCCCATGGTGGTCTCGGCAACCAGTGATATCAGGATCCATGAGGTTGAGGGAAGGGAGAGCATCCTGGTCATAGACGGTCAGAGGGAGATCCCAATAGAGGATGACATCATCAACTTCAGCCGCTCCCCGAAGACCGCACGGTTCATCCGTTTCCAGACCAACTTCTACGAGCGGGTGCGGGACAAGTTCCTGAGATAACGGAGGCACGTAGTGAAATTCTCCCTTGATTCATTTGGCTGTACCATGAATCACGGGGAGGCCGAGCTCTTCAGGCGCAGGCTCCTGAGCTCCGGTGGAGAGAATCAGCAGACTGATCCCGGAAATGCAGACGTAAACGTCATATTCACCTGTGTGGTGATTCAGGAAACGGAAAAACGGATGCTGAAGAAGATCCGGGAGCTGAAGAAGATCGGGACGCCTATCATCATATCGGGTTGTCTGGTGACCTCCCTTCCCGATAAAGCAAAGGAAATCGCTTCCGATGCCCTGCTCATCCCACCCAGAGAACTGGGATCGTTAACCCTAGAAAAGATAGTGGAATGGATCGCGAGTCATAGTGGGGGAGAAGAGGTGGAAGGAGATGGGAATAATGTGGGGAGGGACTCAACCGACACCTGTGATGAAACAGTGGAAGGAGAAACCAAGAAGAAAAGAGAACGTGCGAGGTTCAGGAACAGTGAGATCTTCCGATCACCTTCCCTGGAACGAGAGGATAGAGCTACGTTCATCGTTCCGATCTCACAGGGATGCCTCGGGAACTGCGCATACTGCCTGACCAAGCAAGCCAGAGGTGTGCTGCAGAGCTATCCTCCGGATCACATCGTTGAAATGGTGACCGGGGCAGTAAAAGCAGGGATGAAGGAGATCCAGCTTACGTCCCAGGATACGGGGATCTATGGCAGGGATATCGGCTCCTCGCTTCCCGAACTTCTGGAGCTGATATCCGGGATCTCCGGGGAGTTCAGAGTACGGGTGGGAATGATGAATCCCACAGGCATGAAACCCATCCTGAAAGAGCTGATCGAGGCCTATCGGTCGGAGAAGGTGTTCAAGTTCCTGCATATGCCCATTCAGAGCGGGGACAATGAGGTGCTCAAAAGAATGAGGCGAGGATATGCCATCGAAGAGGCCAAGGAGATCATCGAAGCCTTCAGGAGGGCCATGCCAGAACTGACGGTTTCAACGGACATCATCACGGGATTCCCGGGTGAGGACGAGGATGCATTCCAGAGATCCCTGAATGCTGTCAGAGATATTCAACCGGATCTCGTGAATATTACCCGGTATTCCGAGAGGCCAGGTACTGAAGCAGTTGATCTCGGGAACAAGGTCCATGGAAGGGTATCAAAGGATCGATCCCGGATGACAACCGAGCTCAGGTTCAGGATCAGTGCTGAAAAGAATTCCCGGTTCGTGGGCAGGGAGCTGAACGTACTGGTCACGGAACAGGGGAAGGGGGAAAGTGTGATTTGCAGGGATGACAACTATCGTACTGTGGTGGTAAAGCACTATCTTCCGGTGGGGGATCGATACGATGTGAGGATCGTAGATTCAACGGATGTCTATCTCCTGGGAGAATTGATCAATGTGTGATCCCCATTATAGCACAAGATCGTCAGAAATGCCGACTGTCTTTGCCTTCTGCCCCGGAGGATAGAAGTATCCGAGGACGATAACCTCGAGGTCATTATGATAATAGAAAGCCTGGAGTGTCATCTCCCCGACCTTCGTTCCAACGAGACCTGACCGTGTGATATCAAAGTTCTTCTCAACGGCATCATACCCTTTGATCTCAAGAGTATCCTCGCTGGTAAAATCGATGGAAGTATCCTCCCCATACCGTTCCTTGATGTACTCCTCGACCTCGGCATTGCCTTTCTCAAGCTGACCCCCTAACATCCCCTGGGTGATGGGAATTGACCGGATGGTGAGAACGACGACATAAGTGCCATCTGATTTCTTGTATTCGTACATATATCCATCCGGGAATGCCTTGTAGGATCCCTCTTCCTCGTCGAACCCTGCGGGATCGTCGATCCGGGCAGGGGATACTGGGGCCACAAGGAATGCCAGGTAAAGGACGATCACGAATATGAGGGTCAGAAACGCCATGGTTGTATTGGACACATCTACCGGCCATTCGATCTCGTACTCTTCGTATTCATCCTCGTCGAACTCCTCGTCGAAATAGGACATGATCTTCTCGAAGAAGTAGACCAGGACGACAATAATTATTAGAATAATAAAGTATGAGAATCTGACGATCCCTCCCAGAATGAGAAACACACCAAGGAAAGCCCAGGCACCGGCCAGGAGGCCGATAAGGTATCGTGTCTTCTCGTTCACCGAATACATGGTGTAGTAATAGTAAAAAATCGGCAGAGATGTAATCATCATCAGAATTTCTGCAAGCATAAATCACGGATTCTCTAACGTTTATTATAGTTTACTGCGAATTTTTTTGTACCCCTATAAGGAAATTCAATGGATTTTCTGAGTAAAGCTTATT
>CAZTGJ010000220.1:0-5582 GCA_964613025.1 uncultured Thermoplasmata archaeon
ATAAATAAGCTTTACTCAGAAAATCCATTGAATTTCCTTATAGGGGTACAAAAAAGAAGAATAGGAAGAAGAACACAATAAAAATCAACCCAACGAAAAGAAGGCACCACGAAAAAGTATTCATGTGGGACGAACGTCCACCTTTGAACTCCAGATCATCAGTCATGAACCGTCACTCATCTGGTTTTTATTTAAACAGTTTGGAGAATGACCGTAATACTATTTATGTTTCATGGATTTTTTATTTCAAGTTTGATCGCAAAACTGTGGACATAGGGAAATGGTTCGGAGGCAACCGTTAGGCGTGGGAGAGGAATTTAGAAAAGGAGGGGTGAGGTGGGGGGGAAATGAAGATGGAATGCAAATTCCAGATGAGTGGGTGGGAGACAAGTTGAAGAAGAACGACCACGACAATACAATATTGGGGGAAAGGGGGGTGGGGGGGGAAGCGGCGAGGGCGGGACTATACAAGGGAACATACAAAGATCATCATGTATCATCAGTCCGAGCATCAAATACCATCATAATAAAATCCGAGTAATCCGCTTAATCCGAGTAATCCGTGTCCCTGGTCGTCGTCCCCGTCGTTATCTGCGCAAATCCCTCCACATCTGCTTCCACCCGCACGACCACTGCTTCGTTTCGAACTCTTCAGCAATCATTAAATACCCCTTATAGCTCATGATACCAATACCATACAGAGACATAACATGGCATCCAAAGACATACAGATCAAGCTGGTTCTGGAGGATGGCTCTCTTTTTTCAGGATATGCTTTCGGCTCTGAGCGCAGCGTCTCCGGTGAAGTGGTTTTCAACACTGGAATGGTGGGCTACCCCGAGAGCCTGACCGACCCATCCTATCGAGGCCAGATACTGACTATGACCTATCCCCTCATCGGGAACTACGGTGTTCCCGGTAACGAGCGAGAGGATGGACTTCTGAAATATTTCCAGTCCGAGGAGATCCAGGTCAAGGGCCTTGTCCTTGCGGATTACGCAGACGAGTACTCTCACTGGAATGCAAAAAAATCCCTTTCCCAGTGGATGAAGGAGTACGATGTTCCCGGAATATACGGCATCGATACCCGTGCCCTCACCAAGAAGCTCAGGGAAGAAGGGACCATGCTTGGAAAGATTGTGCCTGATGGAGAAGGAACAGGAGCAGGGGTAGGAGTTGAGATAGGAGAAGGAGCAGGTAAGGGGATTGGTACCGGAGAAGGAGATGTAGACACGATCGAGTTCGTTGATCCCAACCTGCGTGATCTCGTGGCAGAGGTGAGCACCAGGGAGGTCATCAACTATGAGAGAGGAAAAAAGAGAGTTACACTGGTTGACTGCGGTGTGAAGAACGCCATCATCCGGGGCTTCCTCATCAGGAATATCTCCGTCACACGGGTGCCCTGTGATCATGACTTTCTGGATGATCCCGGGGACGGCATCGTGATTTCCAGCGGTCCCGGGGACCCGAAGATGTGCAAAAAGACTATCGAAAATATCCGCAAGGTCCTAGACAGGAACATCCCGGTTCTCGGGATCTGTCTCGGTTCCCAGATCATGGCGCTTGCCGCCGGGGGGAACACCTACAAGCTCAAGTATGGTCATAGAAGCCAGAACCAGCCCTGCGTCGAGGTGGGAACAAAGAACAAGTGCTACATCACCTCCCAGAATCACGGATATGCCGTGGATGCCGACACCCTCCCCCAGGACTGGAGGGAATGGTTCTTCAACAGCAACGACGGGACCAACGAAGGACTGATGCATATCTCCAAGCCCTTCTTCGGTGCGCAGTTCCATCCGGAAGCCGCTCCGGGTCCTGATGATACCAACTTCATATTCGACATGTTCGTGAGGACGTTCAAATGAACCGAGCTGTGAAGAAGATCCTGATCCTCGGGTCCGGAGCTATCAAGATCGGACAGGCGGGAGAGTTCGACTATTCCGGAAGCCAGGCCATCAAGGCGCTGAAGGAGGAAGGGATTAAAACCATTCTCATCAATCCCAACATCGCCACAATCCAGACCTCGGACCATCTGGCGGATAAAGTATACTTCCTACCGATCACCGCATCCTTTGTCGAACAGGTCATCGAAAAGGAGAGGCCGGATGGGATACTCCTGGGATTCGGAGGGCAAACCGCTTTGAATGTCGGAGTGGAACTTGCGGAGAAGGGAATCCTCAAAAAGCACAACGTGAACATACTCGGGACGCCCGTCCAGGCGATCCTGGATACCGAGGACCGCGACCTTTTTGTGAAGAAATTGAACGAGATCAATCTGAAGACCCCGGTGAGCAAGGCGGTGAACGGAGTTGAGGAAGCACTTCAGTATGCCGACGAGATTGGCTATCCCGTGATGTGCAGGATCGCCTATGCACTGGGAGGATTGGGTTCGGGAATGGCTCATAATGGGAAGAGCCTGAGGGAACTCGCCACGAAGGCTTTTTCCTATACCACTCAGATCCTCATCGAGGAATATCTCAGCGGATGGAAGGAGCTTGAATACGAGGTTGTCCGGGACTGCAACAACAACTGCATCGTGGTCTGCACCATGGAGAATGTTGACCCCATGGGTATCCACACCGGAGAGAGTGTTGTGGTGGCTCCGGTCCAGACCCTTTCTGCGTCTGAGATGTTCAAACTTCGTGCTATCGCCATCCAGGTCATCCGGCATCTCGGCATCGTGGGAGAGTGCAATATCCAATTCTCTCTGGACCCGAACTCCGAGGATTACCGGATCATCGAAGTAAACGCGCGATTGAGCCGCAGCTCCGCCCTTGCCTCGAAGGCGACAGGCTATCCTCTGGCGTTCATTGCCGCGAAACTGGCACTGGGATACAGTCTCACCGAACTTGAGAACATGGTCACCAAGGAGACCTCTGCCTGCTTCGAGCCTGCCCTGGACTATATCGTCCTCAAATTCCCGCGCTGGGACCTGGCAAAATTCAGAAAGGTAAGTCAAATCCTTGGCTCTGAAATGAAGTCCGTGGGAGAGGTTATGGCCATCGGAAGGTCCTTCGAGGAGGTGCTTCAAAAGGCGATCAGAATGCTGGATGTGGGGGCCATCGGTCTGGTGAACAATGATTTCACCTTCGAGAATATTGACCGGGAGCTCACCGAGCCAACCGACAAGAGGATATTCGCCATTGCCGAGGCATTCAGACAGGGATATTCAATCGAAAAGGTGAACGAACTCACTAAGGTCAACCCCTGGTTCCTGCACAAAATGAAGAAGGTCGTTGATATAGAGGGACAGCTTCGTGCGCAAGGAAAACTTCCCGGAGGGGGAGAGGGGGGCAGTGGGAGCAGGAAAGAGGATGGCAACCGGAACGGAAACGACGTGAACCGGATCGCGGATGTTCAGTTTGACCTCATGAGGGAAGCGAAACGGAAGGGGTTCTCGGATGAACAGATCGCCCGGAGCCTGGGATGCACTGCTCAAAAAGTCAGGGAACGACGGAAGGAACTGGGGATCGTACCCTGGGTAAAACAGATCGACACCCTTGCTGCGGAGTATCCGGCACGTACCAATTATCTCTATCTTACATATCACGGCTCAGAGGATGATATCGAATTCGGGGGGGGGGAGAGGGAAGAGATAGGTGATCAGGTCATCGTCATCGGAGGCGGCCCATACCGTATCGGATCCTCGGTGGAGTTCGACTGGTGCTGTGTGAACTCGGTCATCACGTTACGGGAGCTCAACTATAAAACGATCCTCATCAACTACAACCCCGAGACCGTAAGCACGGATTACGACATTTGCGACAAGCTCTATTTCGACGAACTCAGTTACGAACGGGTCATGGATATCTGTGAGAAGGAACACCCTAGAGGCATCATCGTTTCCATGGGGGGTCAGATCCCCAACAACCTTGCCCTTCCCCTCCACCGAGCAGGGATTAAGATCCTGGGCACCTCACCCACAGATATCGATCGTGCAGAGGACAGACACAAATTCTCCCAGTTGCTCGACGACCTGGGGATCGATCAGCCCCAGTGGAGAGAACTCACCTCGATCGAGGAGGCCGAAATCTTTGCTGAAAAGGTTGGCTATCCCGTTCTCATCCGCCCCAGCTACGTGCTCAGCGGTGCTGCCATGAGCATTGCCCTGAGCAGGGAGGAGCTTATCGAATACCTCAGGAAGGCCTCCGAAGTGAACCGTGAGCATCCCGTTGTTATCTCCAAGTTCATCACCAATGCCAAGGAGATCGAGATGGATGCGGTAGCCGGGAACGGTGAACTCTACGTCTACGCCATTTCCGAGCACGTGGAGAATGCCGGAGTCCATTCCGGGGATGCCACCATTGTGCTTCCTCCCCAGAGAACCTATCTCGAGACCATGCGCAGGATCAAGACCATCTCCCGGAAGATCGCCAGCTCACTGAACATCACCGGTCCCTTCAATATCCAATTCATTGCCAAGAACAATGACGTAAAAGTCATCGAATGCAACCTCAGGGCATCGAGGAGCTTTCCCTTTGTGTCCAAGGTCTTCAAGATCAATTTCATTGACCTTGCCACCAGACGGATCATGGGCCATGATACCCCGGTCATCGGGAAGTCTGCCTTCGACCTGGATTACGTGGGTGTGAAGGCTCCCCAGTTCTCCTTTACCCGGCTGAAAGGTTCGGACCCGGTATCCGATGTGGAGATGGCCTCCACCGGAGAGGTTGCATGCCTGGGTGACAGCTTCAATGAGGCGTTCCTGAAGAGTCTCCTCTCCGTGGGATTCAGGCTCCCGAAGAAATCCATCCTCCTGTCTACCGGACCCACCGAGAGCAAGGCTGATTTCCTGGATAGTCTGCGGAAGCTGGTAGAGATGGATTTCACGCTCTATGCAACCCGTGGAACGGCCCGGTTCATGGAGAAGGAGGGTATCACGGCGGAGGTCCTGCTTTGGCCTCTCGAGGAGGAAGAACCAAATACCCTCAGTTATATAGCGGACAAGAAGATCGACCTTATCATCAACATCCCGAAGAATATCGAGAAGGAGGAGCTTGACAACGATTACCTTATCCGAAGGAAGGCGGTGGACTTCAATGTCCCCCTCATCACCAATCTCCAGCTTGCAAAGCGTTTAGTTGAGGCTCTTTACCATTCATCTCCCGAGGATCTCAGGATCAAGTGTCTGGATGAGTACATTTAATCTTTCATCGGTTGCTCCCCACCCCCGCTCCCCCCTTTGTTCCCAGCAGGAGCAAATCAATGGTGAATCACCTGAGATAATCAATCCCCCCGTCACCTCCGCCTCCGTACCCCTCCTGCCTGAAATGCACAGTGTTCTCAGAGCATACAATCCCATCATAAAATAATTCGCGAATATCCGCAAAATCTGTGTAATCCGCGTTCTTGTAGTATCAGTGCCAATCCGTCCCCATCTGCGATTATCCGTGTCTCCGTCGTAACCGTCGTCCATTCAACCATCCATAAACAAAAGAGGAGGGGGAAGCCAATGGAAGCTTAAACCATAGAATATGAATACCGCCTCCCCCCGTCGCTTACCGGTTGTGTGCCCATCCCACCTGTCTAATGTCAATGGCGGGTTAATTTTCCCCACTTTCGGCGGATTAAAATTCCTCACT
>CAZTGJ010000221.1:0-5575 GCA_964613025.1 uncultured Thermoplasmata archaeon
GGTCGATGTGCTTTGCTATATTCTCGCGCTCACCCTTCGTACCTCCGGCGATGATGATATGCCGCTTCTTTCCTTTTCCTCGTGATAGGATCTCCCGAAGATCGGAGAACTTATTGTCAAGACCTTTGACATCACTCTCATTCGGATGTACAAACCACCGGTATACCTGTGACCGTTCCTCCTTATCAGCCGCCTTCAGGTCTGATTGTACCCGTGCGGTCTCTGAGAAATCCACCATGACATTCCGGTAGCGTCCACCTCGATCACCGTCAGCTTCGTCCATGAGACGTTCGGCAGCGATAGGTTCACTCACTCTTCCTTTCTTATCGGTGGGGATGAGAGTTGCTCGTGCTTTCTTTCCATCGCGCCAGATGACAACAGTCCCTTCTCCTGGAAGTCCAGGAAGCCCGGTCTCTGTGTAGGTTGAGTACATGGAATTGTTCAGCTTTTCATAGTGTTGATCCAGATCCTCACGGATATCCTTCCATTCACCCACATAGACCACTACCGGGCGTTTGTACGCACTCAAGATGCCAAAGCCATCGCCCCAGTTTTCTGGTCCTGTTGGTGCCTTCCCGGCCATAAGATTTGCTTGCTGTTCATCGAACACAGGAAGGTGTCTGATTTTTCGATTATGTTTTTTCACATTGACCTTACGGTTGTGATCCTTTGGATGTGTTCTATCGTGTTTCCTTACATTCACTTCTCGATATGCCATTGTATCAGCTCCTGTTGATTTGTATGTTCATGTTCTAATCCCACCAGAACCTCCAATACCCCGGTCGCACTTCGTCAAACTCATCAGGTGCTTCGTTCCAGGTGATTTCCTCTCCTTCCCACTTCTCGGAATGTTTCCGTGCCTTAAGCTCACGCTGGAGCTTCTTGGCCTCCTCCTTCGTTGCTCGAATGGTGAATCCATCGAACGAGATCCGGGCATCATCACGTTTGGTTGCCACGGGGATGACATACCCCTCCATGGTACCTCTGTGCTTTGCAGCCATTTGGACCATTTCCTTGGCGGTCGGAGAGCTGTTTTGGCCATCCTCCGGATCGGTGTTCGGCTCTCCGGTCATGGCTTTCTTTGCATCGGATACGGGTAACTTTTCGAATCGGTAATACGAGCTGGTGTCTGATTTCCAGTATGATGGGAGGTAGCCGGTTAAAATAAATTGTCCATCCTTTTTTGGTAGTGTTTTCTCAGCGGGTGGGCTTGGTGGTTTCCCAGCCATCATCGATGATCTGTTCAGCTCCTCAGGCCCACAGACGCAGATTCTTCTCTGATGCTTCCTTACGGGAATTGTTGTATTGGATTTGCTTGGATGCTTTCGCTCATACTTTCTCACATCAATGGTCGCGTATGACATGTTAGACCCCCTCCTTCGTCTTCAGATCGTGATCGTTCAGCAGGAACTCCTTCTCCATGTTGGCGAGGTTCGTCCTCCAGGAACGTACTTCATCCTCGGTCATCGTTCTACCATCATAGGTACGCCCACCTTTGATATGCTCCCGATGTTGACTTATTCTGGATTCAAGTGAAGCCTGTCGTTCCTTCAGTTCCTTCCGGGACCGTTTCCGAGGTTCTTGGATGGTGATATTTCCCTGCCGATGAGCTGCCCAGAGTGCCTCATTGATCGAGCCCTCGTGGACGTCCTTCAAGATCTCCTTGTGATCAGTACTTGATGTACGAGCAATGTACTCCTTTGCATTCTTGTGAGTGGCGAATTCCCTGAGGGTGGAATTCTTGAATGATTCTTCTTTTTCCCTATATGTTCCGGTATCGTGTACCATGTCATAGATGGTACTGCTCAGATCCTCGGCATAAATTCCTTCGACCTCATACTCTGTTATTGGTTCGTAGGTTCTCCTATTGATGCTCACCAACTTCACATCATAGGTGTCCATCGGTGTCAACTGAACGATGATCTTCCGGAAATCTCCTTGTTTCTTCGTCACACGAAAGTGGAGATATCCGGTCTCATCATCCACCACCACATTCCGAGCCCCCACTGCCATCTTGGTAGCCATGGAGATCTGGCTCCATATGATGCGTCCTCGTTGTGGTTCATTGTACGAAGGTTCATCACCCGGGGGTTGTCCTGCCATGAGGTAATTTCTCTCCTCCTGGATCCTTGACCCAACCTGCTGCCGTCGAGAATGCCTTCGAACCTGGACGGATCGATACTGATTCTGAGGGTGTTTTCGATCGTGTTTTCTGACGTTCACATCACGATATTCAGAGGTCATCATATCCCCCCATTTCGCGACAGAAATGCACCAGTCCAAAGTATGATATTCATATCAAGAATATAGAGAAAGAAATAGTGGCGCAAATATGTCCCCATGTCCCGAGCAGGTGAATAAGGCGCTCCTGATACGGGGTTTTCAACGGGACACCCCCTCTTTTTTTGTCCCATACTATGTCCCCCCCTCTTGATTTCGCTTTTCTTCGAATCTCTGCACTGCTTTCTTCAGAGATTCATCATTTTCAGGGAGTCCAGAATAGAATTTGTGGTCTGAATATTTCGATCTCCACAGATCAAGGATTTCACGATATGTCTCACGTTGGTTCACGTGCAAATCAAACGCTTCAGCAATGCAATGATCTCTGAAAATTCGTTGCATGGATCCGGGGAAGGGAGCTCATGCAAGACGCATATGGGTTGCTGCTCCTATTCGAATATCCTGATGAATTAAATATCGTTTGGAATGCTGTTTATCCCTTCAGGTGCGGATGATAGTTTAATGAAACTCAATACGAAAAGATATAATGGAAGGTGAACGTAATGATGGTAATGCGATCTGCCTTGAAGCATAGTAATCTCACATATCCGAGATCTAATGAAAGTGAATGTTCTGGAATGGTTCGAAGACTATATTTTCGGGATCCTGGCACGAGGTCGTCTGAGGGTCGAAAGATTAAACAGAAATGGACCCGAACCGACCTTCTCAAGTGTACCGAGTGCGGGACCGTCTTCAGGCGCGATGCTCAGGGCTCTGGTTCAGCGGTCGTGATGATTCCTGACATCTATACTAAACCTCTATTGGGGGATCCTGATTTCGGATCATCCATAAGCAAAAGTGAGACAAGAAAACTCTTACAACAGGGTAAGGACGATGGTGAACAATACCTTATCCTCGTTCGTGATGAGTATGATAAGGAAGAGTATGAGCTATTCGCTGAAAACTATGAAGAAGCAAAGGAAACGGTGAATGAATACAACGGGAAGGATATGCAGACTGTATTTTCCGTCTATCGCATCGATCAGGATTGGGACGAGCAATTGAGCAAGGGATATTGCTGGGCGATAAAATGAATCTCTGGAATATCAAGTATGAATACTGCAGCCGTGTGTTCAGTTCGGACGTGAAAGAACGAGCTGAGAATGAATTGATTATTCACCACCAGGACGAGCACCCAGAGAAGACCCTTCATCAGAGGCTCGTGCAAGCGAAAAGTATTTGAAATCGTTTGCTTGTGAGATTATTTGATACTATGGCCAAGTCAAATCTTAAAGAAGAAGAGAAGGAAATCAAGGAATTGAAAGCTGCTCTTGAAGAGAGAGAAAAGGCCCTAAAAAGGAAGAAACAACAACTCACCTTTGTAGAAGAGCAACGTGCTGAGGCGAAGAGAAAGAAGCAGTGGAAAAAGGAATTTCCATATGAGTGGAAGTTTAAAGAATATCAGAAATTGGCAATCTCTAATAATGAGCGATGGTCTGCATTTTCACCATTATCTCATGGTAATCCAGAAGGGCCGATCGTGAAATTGTTTTGCCTTATTGACGAATTATTCGAAAGGAACAATAAAGAAATTAGGAAATTGAAAAAAGAAATAGCTGAACTAAAGAAGGAGAAATGATCATTCCTCGTTCTCTATCCTTTGAAGATCCTCCCAGATAGCAACCCTGGTAACTGCGGGGAGATCCTTCTACCATCGATCTGCGAATGTTGCTTTTCTTTCGAGCTAAAAATTAATATCCATAAAACGAGATTTCGTGGAATAATTTTTCTTAGATTTCAAAAATGGCCAATATCTTGATCGGGACCCAGTCTTTAAGTCAACAATTCAGAAATCAGTCAACAAAGATCCGATAACTGACCAATATTTAGCATGTTGTCACCTTGACTCATAAATGAACGTCGATTTCTATGAAATAATTTCCATTCCATTGTTCCATCCAGGCTTCATTATCTTGATTATCGATGAGAGCCTGCGGTTCAATTAATATCCACTTCCCTTCCTGCATTCCTTCATTAGTAAGATCATCATAGAAATAATGTCCATAGCTACCAAGATCCTCAAGGTGGACTAAACACATTGCATGTCCATCTCCATTGTCGTTTGTCAGAAATACAATCCCAGATTCAATTCCAACTTCTTCGAATATGGCGGATGCTAATATCGAATAATCATCGCAATCGCCAGATTGAAAAGTCAAGGTCTCAATTGGTGAAAGGAACTCATCATTGAGATCATGCTCATAATGAACCCAATCATTGATGAAGTCTAATATCTTTTCAATTTTGATTGCTGGACTATCGTAACCCTCAAGTCCAATATAATCAGGCACCAAAGAAAGTTTCGAATGAGCTACCTCATTCATGTTCTCACCTGTTTCTGAACTATATCGATCATTAGCATCAGTCCAAAATAATCGTCCTAAATCATGCTCGGCAAGATTTGCCGCAAATTCAATGACATCTTCATCGTCTCCAACGAGATTCCACCATAATCCTCCCCATTCTTCTTCATAAGTGTCCCTTATGTCTCCATAGCATGATTCCATGAAATGACCAGTATTTATGGCATTATGAAACTGATATGCCTCTAAATCATTTTGATAATCCTCCTCAAGTAAACTGTATTGAAATTGTAGATTGCTCAAGTTTAATTTTGTTCCATTATGAATTTCATTCAGTCCCTGATATTCACTTTGAAATTTATTCGATTCATTTTCAATTTGCAAATAGTCATTCATTAAGGTGTTATAATTCTGAATTAATGAATTATAATCTGCCTGCAATTGGGCTTTTTCATTCTGCAATTCATAGTAGTCCTCATCTGAATAGGTTTGAACAGATTCAGAATCATCATCATCAGATGAATTTGGGAGTGAAAGAGGAGAAAATATCAATTGAACGATAATTAGAATTATTAGCAACAAATTTATTGATGCTGAAATATTTAATGCCATTGATCCTTCCTTTTTCGTGTGAGGATGATTTTGTCCAACTATTTTATGTGCGTCTTGTGATGAAAGAGAACTTGGTTGAAATATTGGATTACTTGTGAACACAGAGGGATTATTTAACTGATTATTAGTTGGTGATATTGATGGTTGATCGCTACTGATATTTTGAATAAAATTTGTCCCAATTTCAAAACCGCACTTCAAGCAAAATATAGTTCCCTCATTTTGTTGATGACCACATTTCGGACAGAACATCGTTACTCCCTCCATATTACCTGATGAGAATTTAGGTTGTAGAAGCACTGCAATATTACAATTGGGTGGGTACTCAGTATCTCCGAATGACTGGTTGTCCTGAGATAGGATCACCTAACAACCCGTAT
>CAZTGJ010000222.1:0-5548 GCA_964613025.1 uncultured Thermoplasmata archaeon
TCTCTTCATATCTCAAGGGTGAAAATGGCCGCAACGCTTGTTGGCGGTAATACGATCGGGTTCTGCAGTCGTGGATTGAATTCTATAGTGAGTGATAGGGTTCTGCAGTCGTGGATTGAATTCTATAACCCGAGTATGGAATATTGCCCAGAAAAAATCTGATGTCGCAGGTCATAAGGTTTGGGACCCTGTCAGGACCCCGGATACCAGCTAACATCCAATCCCCGGATCACACCAGTTCCCGGAACACCTATCGATCCTGTCACACAAGCTCCCGGAACATGTCCTCGATCCGGTCCGGGTCACACAAGCTCTCTGTACACCTCTTCGATCCTGTCCACCACACTGCTCCAGGTAAACTCCCTTCGCACCCGCTCCCTCCCCGCTTCCCCCATACGGTGTCGTTCCTCGAAATCGGAAAGCAGTCGGATCATTGCCCGCGCCAATCCCCGGACATCCTTGTACTCGACAAGAAGTCCGTCAGTCCCGTCCCGTATCACCTCCGGCACTCCACCCACTCTGGTACCTATGCACGGGACCTTGCAGGCCATGGCTTCCAGTAATACAATACCGAACGCCTCGTACTCCGATGGAAGCACAAACACGTCAGCGGCGCCATAGGCATCTCTGAACACTTTCTCTTCGATATGGCCGGTGAAGATCACCTTTTCCGCAATCCCCAGATCAACAGCCTGTTTCCTGAGCTTCTCCCCCATTCCCTGATCGTCCCCCACAAGACAGAGCCGGCAGTCCGGGATCTCGTTCAGAACTTCCGCAAAAGAAGACAGTAGTGTATCGAGTCCCTTGTTCACGGCCAGCCGACCGGTATACAGCACCACCGGGGAAACATCCGGGACCCCGTAGGTTTCTCTGAAAAGATGACCGTCCGGAATCACTACGAACCTGCTGAAATCGATACCGTTGGGAATATAGCGCACCTTGCTGTCATCGAATGTAAGAGAGAGCTTCATCTGTTCTATCTCATGGCGGGACACACCGATGATGATATCCGCGGCCTCCAGAACACTTCCCGAGATATATGTGTCATAGAATCCCCGGACCTTCTTTCGCTGTTCTCCGCCCCACATGGACCAGGCGGGATGGAAGTGGGGAGTGATCACTAACGGGACAGGCCTTACCTTCTTGACAAAGGCCGAGACGTTCACATGAAAATATCCGTAGGAGTGGACGTGGATGAGATCTGCCTTCCAGTGCCGGGAGAGCATAGAGAAAAGGACACGAGGGAAGAGAACGTAATGGAACTCCCCACCGGGTGACCAGGACCAAAACCGGTCAACCGGTATTCCCTCGACCTTTGGAAATTTCTCATCCAGTTTGGTGAAGGGGGTCTCCTTGTAGAGATCCGATGTGAGGACCTGGATGTGATAGCCTCTGGAAAGAAGCTGCTTCGAGACCTCGTGAACATGGGTCTCAGCCCCACCGGGAGCAGGGGGATATCGGATAGCACCCATAAGGATCCGCATCAGGGCTTCTCCTTGGTTGCGGAGGTATTCTTCTTTTCCAGATGAAGGTTCTGGCAGTCCTTACAGTCCACCACATTTCCGGTCTCCCAGAACTCCCGGAAGTGATCGAGCCATCGTGGATTCACCGGACCGGCCTGAACGAACTCCACGAATCGGGTAAGGCGCTCCATGGTCTCCTGATGAACGTTGTGCTCAATTTTACATGCATCATCACTTGCGATCTCCGAGGGGATACCGAGGATCTCGAGGAAGTTGGTGAGTATCCTGTGCCGGGTGGTAACGAGAATAGCGATCCGCAGCCCTTCCTTGGTAAGTGTCACACCTCCGTACTTCTCGTAGTTCACGAATCCCTCACGGTCCAGCTTCTGGAACATTTCCGTGACACTGGCCGCACTGTGCTTCATGAGCTTCTTGATATCAGTGGTGCGTGCATAGCCCTTGGTTTTCTGGATTTCATAGATGGCTTCCAGATAATCCTCGATACTTTCGGAGAGCATGATGTATCCTCTACCCTATTGTATGATTGAGGTTAATGAAGTTTTTGGGTTGCCTAGAAGATTTAGGCAGAAATGGGAAGATATTGGAACATGTAGGTGGAACCGGGAGGTATTTGCAGGACGTTGGTAGGCCTGGGATGACCTCAGTAGATTCTACCAGGACCTAAAACGTCACGTTCGCTTCGACCTACTAACAACCATAACTACTGCAATTAAAGCAACTATGATCCCGAGAACGCCCACTATGGGGAGGGGTCCGATCTTCTCTTCCATGAGCATTTCCCAGGGAGTGCGATCGGGGTTGGGACCATTATCCTGATCAGGCAACTCACCTGAGAACTCATTGTTCGATTCATCGATCTCGGATATGATATCTGCTGGATCGAGGATCACTGTGAATGATCTTTTCCCTACCATCGCATTTGTCATCTTGACCGAGATCGTCTCAACATATGAGTCTGACACGACCTCCCGATGTGTTATTCCACCATCAACTCCTCCAATTACGATCCTGACGGAGACAAAGCTCAGTGGGTGGCCTGTGTCTACTCCATCAACCTCAACGGATACTATGAATCTGATAATGGAATCAACTTGCAGATCGGATGAGGAAAGAGAAATGCCTTGATCATTTTGGAGAATGACATTTGAAATGTAGAGATCCACCTGTGAATGAACAGGAAGATTGATCACGAGATCTTCAGTTGAATTTCCATCATCATCGAAAGCACGCACTGAAAGGATATTTGTCCCGATTTCAAGATCAGGATGAGTGGTCAGAAGCCTGATCCTCCAGCTCACTGTTGATGTTCCTCCATTGGTTATCTCGGTTACCTCCTTCCACCCCCCCCCATTTATGCTGTATTGAACGTTCGTTATACGGAAATCATCGGATGCTGTCCCTTCCACCCAGGTATCGGAAATGAGATCGAATTGGCCTGTTGTGATGGAGACAGATGGGTTGGTTGACTCATTCATTGAGTGAATTGTGTAGGTTGCCGTTGTACTGCTGGATAGACCGTCCTCATCGGTGACCATGGCGGTAATGATATGTTCTCCATCTGCCAGGGTGTTGATGATGTTCGCTGTGGAGGTCTGGAGGGGAAGCTGCCACTGGCTCCAATCCGGGTTTACCGGGGAGGCCTGGAATGTATAGGAAGCCGTTGATCCATTGGAAGATTTTCCTTCGATGGGGCCACGTTCCTCAAAGGTCACACGGACAGAGGCGATTTCTGCTTCGATCTTTTGAGATGACCCGAGCATGATGACCGTGGAATCACCGCGAACGACGGATCCGTCAGGGGGGGAGGTTATGGTGATCGTTGGTTTGTTGAGAACAGTTAATTGAATGGAGTTCGTGTTTGAAAAAACGTCGTTGCTGTCCTTCGACCGTACATTGATCTGGTAGTCACCGTTTTCCAGACTCAGGGATCTGCTGTCAAGTTGATAGCTCCAGCTATCCGTTCCTGTGACGGTTATCCAGTCAAGCCTACCGGTGATATTGAGCTCAACATCGGAAACGGATACGTCATCTGATGCGGTTCCTCTTATTGTGATGGATCCCTGAAAGGTATGGCCATCGGCAGGCTCAGTGATGGTAATCGCTGGCCTTTGGTTGAAGTGGATCAGAAGAGTTGTGAACGCATTATTGGTGGAATTCTGATCAGGAAATGTGGTTACGGCCCTGAAGGTTACATCCTTGCTTGCAAGGGAAGGGTCGATCTCTGCGTTGAAGTAAAGGTGCGAATAATCCAGGTCCATCAGGATATCCGCATTTCCGAGGAGTGTTTCTCCCAATGTCTCGTGGGTAATTGAGAATTCAACGGTAACCACAGTTTCACGATCATACCCATTATTGAAGACCGTGGCATCCAGTTGAATGGTATCACCGGCATTGATCTGAACGGGAAGATCAAGATCACTTACTCCGAAATCGAATTCAAGGAGATCCAGTTCAAGGATGTATGATGTGTCAGCATCGATGGTCTGATCCTCTTCTCCGTTACTCTGCCCGTCCTTTGAGGCTTCTATGTCAAAGGGATTCAGGTTTTTGGGATTCTTCGTTGAATCTCCTTCATCCCCATCGTCGGGTGCGCTTACATAGAATTCAGGTATCCTGAACGATGTGTCGCCATCTTCGTTGGTCATGAGGTTTGCAACTGGATATTCACTTGCATCCCTGATCTCCACACGTGCATCTCTAATGGGATTTCCTGTGTCTTTGTTGTTAACAGTGACCTTGACGGTCCAGGCTTGTTTGAATATGTTGACCCGTTCATCCATAGGGACCTTGGTCTTCCCCCGGAACCGGTTCGTCTCCCAAACGGGTTCTCCGTTGTGGTCGATGGGTTCTGCTCCCACGAAACAGATGACATATGGATCACTATCCGCATTATCCATTGCCATTCTTGTGAAGAGATTATCATAGATCTCCAGGGGTCCATAGCTCAGAATTGCACGTCCGTACTGGCTCCTGCTTTGGTGTTTGAAGCCTTCGAAGGTATTATTGTGGACTTTGGATGCAGCTCCGGGATGAGCAATGATCGCATAGGAACCTTCAGGTGCTCCCTCGCTGAAATAATTGTGCTGGATCTCGGCTGAGGCGTTTAATATGATACATGCCCTTTGATTGGATGAGGTACTCAGTGAACAGTTCTCGATTATCGCATCGGGGTCTTCCACGGTTATGAGGTCACCCGAACCTGAGATCGAGGATTCTCTTATCTCGACATCACTCTCCGGTTTGATGAGGATCCCGGACGCGTCCTCAGAGATCACATTCACGCAGGAAGAGCCGTTTCCCGGAAGAATGTACAGCTCCCCGAATACCTGGACCTCCCAGATGGAAAATGTGGAGTTTGTCACATTGAGGGATCCGCCTCGTTCGATCAGGATCACATGGTTATTCTCTGTGGTATTTATCTCGAAGCGGACCGAGTCCAGCCTCAGGGTTCCCCCGCTTTCTATGACTAGGTCATGTTTCAGGTTGAACGAGCAGTGGGATCTGAGGATGTCTTCTCCACCTTCGATTATCCAATCGGCATTATCGTGGGTTTCGTTGTAGTTGTCTCCGTAGCCGGCTCCCATCCAGCTTCCGCCGTTCATCGGAAGTCCAAGATTGTTCTGGGGCCATCCTTGCTCAGCCTCTGCTCTCTCCGACTGAACGATCATACCGATCGCCAGCAATAGAAGCACACCTAACACTATCTTCTGCAACCATTTCATGTGTTCACAACCGGGTTTTATTGCGGGTACTCGTTCTCCAAGTGATGGTTGCCTCGTTTGGTCCTCCCGGGATTTGCTGATGGGAGTTAATAAATGGCTTTTGGTCTAGTTGTATAAATGAGAGTTTCGTGATAGCATGGAACATTGATGAATGAATTGAATTGACTAATGCAAGAATGGGAGCTTCCCTCCTGCCCTTTCCCGAACCCCTCCCCCCGCTCCCCCCCATGATCGTTTCGTTATTGTTGAAGTAGCCGTGCTTGTTCCGCCTTGCCGCACCCCCCCACGTATTATAGTTAAAATCTTAAATAATCGTACATTTTCACTTGCAGTTTTTTCTGC
>CAZTGJ010000223.1:0-5540 GCA_964613025.1 uncultured Thermoplasmata archaeon
ATGTGGCCAAGGGACCAATAAAATGCCTTATTCAAGCCTCAATGGCGGTAATACCACCGGTCATCCTTATTACGTCCAAAATGTGGAATGTTCTTATAAAGGAGAGATCTCTGAATAGTTCATACATTGACGTAGGCGAATTAGAAAAATTTTATATAGGCCAACCATAACGCATCAATAGGGACGATTAGCACCTAAGACCGTCTTATTCGCTTTCGGATCTTTCAGACCCGACTGCTCGAACTTACACAATAAGCGGCAGCGCGTCAGGCCTACCTTGCCTGGTCGTCCCCACTTCTTTTCCCTTCTTCATCATTCATTTTTTGTGAGCATGAGCTCCATTCCCGCTCCTCCTTCACTTCCCCCCTGGGATCAGCTGGTCGTTGTGATCGTCCCGTTGCCCCCTGCGCGCCGCCCCGGTTTCGGAGTCATCGTAGTCGTAGTCAAAGTACATTCGGAAACAATAGAGATCAGACATGTAGCGCATACCCGGAGGTGGCGGGGGGGGTGGGGGAAGTGGAACGATGTGACACTTCGGGCACTGTCAAATAAAAAAATGAGGGAAGAGTAGGAAGGGGGGGAGGGTGGATGGGTTAGATCAGGGCTGATCAGGAATCGAAGCCCACATTCTCATTGATATAGCAAAGCGTCCGCTTACCAACTCGGTTCAATCTGAGTATGTGATTTCTGGCAAGGGATTTAATGTGGTAGTTCACCACCTGCGGACTGAGACCAAGGGTGAGAGCGATCTCCTTTTGTGAAAAGCCGGGATTGGCCCTCAGGATATCGATGAGCTTCCTCTCCATCTCGGTGAACTCATGACCAGTGGGCAAATTCATATCTGAAGGATAGAACCGTTTCAGGGTTCCATCCATCCGAGATCGAATGAACTTCTCCCGTTCAAGAACTGCGATATGATAGGCAAGTGCGCCGTTGTTTATCTCTAACTGCCTGCGAATAAGGTTGTAATGTGCTCCCGGGTTGGCCTTGATGAAACCGTACACCTGACCTCTCATGAAATGATCCAGGATCTTTCCCCGCTTCAGTCTGGTATAGAGGGGCACAACCATGAATTTCAGGAAATTGTATCGTCCACTTTCGGTAAATGCAACCAGGATTGTTGCAAGAACTGCAACCATCGATACGGAAATGACAATAGGTCTCAAGCCCTGACCATCCTTTGATCCTACTGAAAGCTGCTCGCTCATGGAATTGTTGCTGGTATCGTTATCGGGATGGAGATCCAGCACTGCCGTAACACTATGATCCCCGGCATTGGCAGTCCATGAAAAATCTTCAGTTCTCTCTTCCCAGGCTATAAGCGTTATAATTCGGGTTTCTTGGACCCGGCCATTAATATGGAGAGAAAGCTCTCCTGAGGAGGGGAGCAGCCCTGAATTTTGGAGACCCACGATGATGGTGATATCTTCGTCTTCCTTTAGTGAACCATCAAACTGAATTTCCGTGACCGAAGGATCGGGAGAGGTAAGGAATTCAATGGAAAAACTCAGCTCGGTACTTTCCTTCCATGCATCCTGAAGTGCGCTCTCGGAATCAACAACAAGCTCGTAGTTCCACTTCCCGGGAATGGGTTCCAATACGAAGGACATGTCATCCTCCGTGCTGGAGTTCATGTTTACCTGGGTGGATCGGATGATCGGGTCGAGTTCACCGGATTCATGGTCTCCCCGAACGAGAATGTTCATGGGTCCGGTGTGGTAACCCCCGGAATTATATATGGACAGATTGAACCAGCAGGCTTCACCGGTCAGGGGAAGGAAAAGCTCTGGGGAAATCGATTGTCCGAATATCTCATAGGTTTCACCGCCGTGTACAACCTCTGCTTCGGAGATCCCCACACTGGGAGGATAGGGAACATACAGGAATACCGTTGCATCATTGTCTTCCTCCGTCGGTTCAACAAGTGAATTCTCAGGATCCAGGTCCACGCTGACGATATAATCTCCCTCTTCAGCGTCCCAGTCAAAGGTGTAGGTTTTTGTTTGTCCCCCAAGGATATGGATGTTCGCATTCCATTCTTCATCTCCGGAAGTCACCCTCATAGGTGTGGAAGCATCAAGATTCCCGTTGTTGTGTATAGTTATGTAAAGATGTGAGTCTGAACCGTCCATTGCGTCAGTGGTTATGTCCTTCGCTTCGATCGAGAGATCCGGGAACATGGTAGTGCGATTGTAGTAGATTTGGGAGGTTGAAGTGCGATTGTCCTGCCAGAAGATGATAGGGTTGAGATTCGAATCAACAACCGATGGAGGGTTTCCGACTGTGGAGTTGCTGTGGGAAATACGCTGATTGTCCCAGATTATTTCACGGGAAGGAGATATCTTTGACAGGTATATCTCAATTCGATCACAGCACATATCCCTCCAGGTAATGTAAGCATTCCCTTCCTGATCGATGAATATTGGACTCAATCCGGATGGATCGCCATCGCTCTTTGAGACCAGTTGGAGGGTATCATCAATGGACGAATCCACTTGATCGATGAGGGCATAGTATACTTCATAGCTGTCCGTGATGTTGTCGGTGTAGGCAAGGTGGACCGAATCATCGGGCCCAATGGCGATCTTTGGCTGAAGGGAGAGGGATGGATTCCAGGTCAGACGGGAATTATCAACCAGGGAAATGATGGTGTGATTGGTAGGACTCCCATCCTGGAGGGCAAAAGTGGGATCGAGGACCGAATAGTAGATCTCGGGATTCCCGTCCCGTCCATCGGTCCACACGATATGAACGTTACCTGCCGAATTGACTACAGCATCCGGGAACGGAGGATATTCGAATATCCGGAATCCTGTGATGAATTCATAGAAATCGATGATATCTATTAGCTTGAGATCTGAGCTGATCTGGGTATCATCGATCAGTCTGATGTCCTCATCCGAGGCATCCCCGCCTCTTCCCTGGGCCAGTGAAGGATCTAGCTGGGTGTAGAAAATTTCGTGATTTGGCAGGCTATCGGATAAACGAAGGTCCAGCCAGACAATATGGACCAATCCGGATTCATCAACTGCAATAGATGGGGTGTAGGTCCCAAGTGATCCCTGGGCGATGGGAATGGGCATATTGAATAGGTGATCTCCCTCCGGGGTAATGGCCTGATAATAGATATTCCGGTGAAGGGGATTTGAATCCTGCCACACGATGTGGGCCATACCATCCTTTTCAACAGCGATGTCAGGCCAGCTCGAATCGAGGGTCAGGGCACTTGCAAGGGTGCGATTTTGAAGCACTTCCCCGTCAGGAGCCAATTTCATGAAATGGACCTGTCTGCTCCCATAGGACATGTTCAATATCTCTTTTCCCTCTTCCCAGACCACGTAGATATTATCCTCTGCATCAATTCCAACGGCCGGAGTTCCTGCATAGCTGTCAGCATTCGTTATCTGTATTTCCCCTGACCATTCCTCGGCAGAGGCCGATCCAGAAAGCAGGCTAAAAAGAAATAGCAATGCTAATCCACATGTGAGAACGATCCATAGACCATAGGTTAACGAAAGGGGTCGGGAAACTGTATGTGCCATGGGTCGCGGGAAGAATATCATAGATTACCATCCGGTTCTCGATTTGGATCGAGGATTGGAAAAATCCACGTCCATATCTCATATCTTGTCTGAAATTGAAATTAATTGATTTTTATATATTTTGGTATGAGATTTGGTATATAGGACATAAATGTTGTTAAAACTACCACCTAATTAATCGTTATAATTGGCATTGAAGGATCACAGAAAGTCATAGCCCGTGAGGCCGAGCTCATCCCGCATGATGATCATATCCGATCTCAGACTGTCATTGATGGCAATTCCGGTGTCCTTCCTTTCCAGCCACGCGAGGTGCTCCTTCTCACCGGCTGTATAGATCCTGTCCGCCCCTGGCATTTTTCTTGCAGACCTCAGTGAACGGAGGATATCGCCTGCGGTTTTCCTGAAATCATCCGGATCCGAAAATGTGGAAATGTCTATGGCAATAAAGAAATGTCCGAGGTTGACCCCGGTCACTGCCTTGAGGAAGGCTCCTCCCTGGAGTGCGGCACACATGATCTCAACAGCGGTTGCGTATCCGTATCCTTTGTATCCCCCGGTCTCCTCCCCCACCCCCCCCAGTGGAACGAATGCCGCCTTTCCCTTCACCAGATCAATGAGAATCAGTTCGCTGTCGGTTCGTATCTCGCCATGCTCACCGATGATCCCGCCGGCCGGAATATCCTCCCCTTTCCGGGCACACACCTCGATCTTTCCCCTCTGGGTCTGAGATGTGGCGCAATCAATACAGAACGGGAACTCCTCATCTGTGGGCATTCCGATGGTAAGAGGATTGGTGCCGAACATCCCTTCCACTCCAAAGGTCGGAACAACCGCAGGTCGAGCGTTGGTCCCGGTTATCCCGATCATGTTCTCCTTGGCGGCCATAAGAGAATAATAGCCTGCGATCCCGTAGTGAGTAGAATTCCGCACCGCAACCATCCCCATGCCGAATTCCTTTGCTTTATCGATAGCCATCTGCATGGACCGCTTCCCGATGACGTGACCCATCCCGTGGTGCCCGTCCACCACGGCAGTTGTAGGACTCTCCCTCACGATCTCGAACTCGGTAACCGCATTCTGCATTCCATTTACTATTCTGTCATAGTAGAAGGGTTTCATTCTGTTGATCCCATGTGAATCGATACCCCGCTTGTCAGCGGTAATGAGTACGTCCGCACAGATCCGGGCATCCTCCTCGGGTACACCCTGCCCCATGAACACCTCGGCCATGAACCGTTCCATTGTGTCAAAGTCGATCCGGAGAAGATCATCGGTCATGTTGGAGGGAAAATTGTCATGCGGGAAAAACGTTTCGATGGTGGAGGACTAATCTCTGGGATGTGTTCCCGGGGGAGTAGGTAATTATGGGATATCCCGTTGATTATGGAAAACTGATGAAAGCTGCTATGTGGTGGACTGCCCTGCCGGAAATAACCAAGATCGCGATCTGGGAGGATCTGTTTGACATCATGGAGGATCCTGAATGACCATTATTCAATTATTTAATTCCCTTTTCAATTAATCATTTACCCCGATTTTGAATGGATCGTTTATGTAGATGTAGATTTTTAAAAGTAGTAGTTACCCCATTTATATCATCAATCACATATAGGATTACTTTCATGCGGAGAGTCCTTAAATCATGCAGATATTCCAATGTGGAATCGGTCCAAATTAATAATTTTATGAGATAGATACAAAGTAATGTTATTGAAATTACTTCAAAAGAGAAAATTGAGACTTTTAGTGGTGGTATGCCAAAAGCCACATAACACATTATGATGAATACAATCAATGTTATGATTATTATCATATATTCAACAAGTTCCCTTTTTTCTGGTATTTTCCTGGTTAGATCCCGATACTGACCTAACCACATAACTACATTGACAATGTAAAATGTGATAGAAAATAGAATAATAGTGATAAAAAATCTTGGGATTCAGTTTGTTTCAAAATGCTGTTTTTCTGGAAGTATTGCGAACATTGCACCCG
>CAZTGJ010000224.1:0-5518 GCA_964613025.1 uncultured Thermoplasmata archaeon
TCACTCAGGGAATGAAAATCGCACTTACTTCACATGGCTGAACTCTTACGAAAAAACAAAAATTATATTAACAAGCAAAAATTATCTTAATGAAAATTACAGGAGATGTAATTATGGAATATGGTACAGAAGCAGCAGAAAGAATTTTTGACGAAGAGAATATTCTACGCGAAGATGAGGAGATCATCTGGGCAAATACACCGCAAGAGGATGCCTATTACTTCACAACGATCTGGTACATCCTTTTTACAATTGGTATGTTCTGGATGATGATTGGCTGGGTTATCTTTGCGATACCCTCCACGGCAATGATGTGTTTCTCAGTTATTATCATACATCCTGCCATCATCCTCCTCGTCGTCTTCTTCAGGCATAGCCAGAACAGAAGGGAAGCGTTCGCGATCACTGACGAAAGAATTGTGAAGTTCCATCATTCTGCTCTGGGCTGGATACAGAACATTGACGATCTCTATCATGAGCAGGTCATAGATGTCGACATGCGGAAGATGGGGTTCATCGCCAAGAGATACGACGTGGGAAATATCTTCTTCCGAAGCCGAGGCGGAGCAACAACCACAGTGGGTCTGGGTGCGGTCGGATTCAATCTGGTCCATAACCCGAGAAAAGCTCACCAGTACTTCCGAAAGCTTGTGATGAGGGATCTGGGTGGCGGTGCACTCGGTCCGAGACAGGATAGAAAGGATACGGTACCTGTGAAGGTCTCACCTGCAAAATTCTCAAAGGAGTACTCTCTGGACGATGTGAACAGGAACCTCATGGACATCAAACAGCTTCTCTGGAAGATCGAAAAGAAATTGTAATTTCGAAACACCCACAGACTTTTAAAGAAAAACATTCATCCCAGGTCAGTGATGAACATGGACAGAGACCTCATCAAGACAGCCATGGACCGATTCGAGATCCCGGACGATTATGAACATTTCCTCTTCGTCATGCCAGCATTCTACATTGCAAAGGCCGACGGGAAGATTTCCGCAAAGGAGACCTTTTCCATTGTAAAGGATTCGATCCTGTTCAATCTTGTGGATACCAGGACGGATGAGCATGAAAAGGATGAGTTCCTTGCCTTTGCCCACAACAAGATCCTGACCTTCATGGGAAAGTCAAGCCTGGATGACCTGTCCATGATCGTGAACGCGATCACTGAGAAGCTCGAGGAATACCCCGAGGATGAGCGGGAGAGGATCAAAGCACGGATCATGGAGCTGTGCACCAGAGTGGCCAAGAGCTCGGGACCGCTATTCAAGGATAAGATCTCCAGTGAGGAAGCTGCCATGCTGGATACGATCACCAAGGGAATCTGAGGACGTATCCTCGTGCCTTCCCTATCAATCGGGATAACCTTATTATCAACATGTGAAAATCAGACGATGTAAAATCAGACAAGGTGAGTATCATGACCGTTCCCTGGACAGACAAGATTGAAACATGGATGAAGGAAGGAAAGGAAGATTCGAAGACCATACTCGGGATACCCTGGGATACCGAGGTTCAGAAGAGCGAGGACCGGAATGTCATCATATCCTCTCATCCCAAGTTCCCCTACAGGATCGGGATTCACGTAACAAAAGAGTTCGCAAGCCTGCACATCGATCCCGGGATCCTCACCGATGCCCTTGATGTCAAGGAGAGAATGAGGATCTATAAAAGGCTGCTTCACATTAATACCGAGTTCAATCAGATGAAGACCGGGCTTCTTGGGAACGAGGACCAGATCATCATCTCCGTGGATCTGAACCTTGCCGCACTGAACAAGACGGAATTCAATGATGCCCTCACCGCACTGGTAATGGGGGCCGCCCGGATGATCGAGGATCTGGGGCTCACCGAGGATCTCTCTGCCGCTATGATGGAACGGAATGCCCAACTCATCCTTGAAAAACTGAATCAGGGGGAAACCAGGGATCAGATCCTTGAGTACCTCATTCACAGGGTAGGTCTTGAGGCAGACTATGCCAAACAGCTCATGGAGAATGTCATGAAGATGGTTGCAACTCAAGAGGGGGAAGGAAAGGAAGAGGGGGAAAGTGTTCCGGATCAGAAAACCGAACCTGCACCGGACCGCATGTACCGTTAGAAAGAAAGATGAAAGATCGAGTGAAAGCATGAACTGACCGGGAAAATTTCCAACTCAGAAAGTGTGGCAGGTCAGAATTATTTCACATTTCGTTCTAAGGATCACCTGGATCCATCTCAATCCCCGTATCCCTTCACCTTTCTCACCGTGTCGATAATGCTGCCATCCCGGTATTCGATGAGCCCGATAATGGTGTCTTCAAAATCAGGATCTACTGGTTTGCCAGTTATGGCATAAGCTTTTTTTCTCAGATCCCGGATATCCACCACAGGGAGACCTGCCCCTTTCAGGTCCTCGGCAATCTCATCCCGCTCCGGATTGACGGCCTGTCCGTATTCGGTGACCACCACATCAACGGTCTCTCCCGGGGTAGTGACCGTAGTGACCCTCTCCCTGACAACCGGATATTTCTTTCGTGTCAGAGGGACCGGAATGAAGGTAAGCTTACTTCCCGCCGCCACATCCATATGCCCCCCCACCCCGTGCAGAAGAAGCCCGTCGGAATGGGTGTTCACATTCACGTTGAAGTCCTCATCCACCTCCGTTGCCCCCAGGAATGCTGCATCCAGTTGATGGACAACGCATCCGAGATTGTGAGGGTTCGCATAGAAGGGAATGGAGACCTCAACATGATCAGGATTGTTTCTCAGGCTCTCGACTGCGGCTGTATCGAAGGACTGGGTATCAAGAATGGTCCGGGTTGTTCCCTCTTCCAACATCCTGGTAACATACTGGGTGATCCCCCCATAACAAAGATCCCGACCACACGTTTCTCCCTCATCCTGTCACCAAGATACTTCACGGCAGCAATGGATATCCCTCCGGCACCGGCCTGAAAGGAGAAACCATCTTTGATATAGCCGCAGGCATCAAGGGCCTCGACAACATATCGTGCGATCTTGAGCCGGACCGGGTTGTCAGTCATGGTCAGAGTTCCCATGGCAATACGATCAGGATCACCAATGTTCTTGACCTTCACAATATAATCCACCTGGGTCATAGGGATACTGATGGGGTGAGCGGGAAAGGGAACCAGATTGTCCGTGATCACAACAACGGTATCAGCATACTGAGCATCAGCATAGGAATACCCCATGGGTCCAATGGCAGAGGGACCGTTCACGCCATTGCAGTTCCCCAGTGGATCCGCTTCCGATGCACCAATGAATGCCACGTCGATATGGAGATCACCCGATTCGATGGCACGAGTACGGCCTCCGTGGCTTCTGAGAACGGTAGGCGCTTCGAGCACACCCTTGGAGGTCTCGTACCCAACAACATCGTTGATACTTCCCTCGATACGAGTAACAACCTTGTTCCTGATATGCCGGACCAGTGGTTCGTGGACACCGAAAAGGGCAGTTTGTGCAAGCCTCAGTCCCTTGATCCCTGCTGCAGCGATCCTCTCCAGAACCATGTTCAGTACCATATCCCCGTATCTGAGATGGTGATGGAAGGATACGGTCATGCCGTCTGAGAGGCCTGATCTTCTGATTGCCTCATCAATGGACTTCAGGACCTTGGTGTCACCCGGCCTCGATATCTTCAGAGGGGTTGAGACACTGCATCCTGCAGGTGTAAATGAGAATGCTCCCTGAAATGGCCTCAGTTTTCTTCCGTTGATCTCCTCCGGGATGAACCGTCCCACTGCATTAAGGGTCATGGTATACTGAACGATCAAAGCTCTTTAAAATGATTTTGTTCGAAGGGGGAGAGGGGGAGGATCAGTACGGTTTTCCAAGAAGAACTGATCAGAGGAGGGATACACCCATGAGGACGAAGTCCAGGGCAAAGAAGAAAATGATCAAGGGGGCATAGGGGAAGAATATCATAGCCATAACGAACATTGAGACCATCTTGAATCCGATGGAAAAACCAACCGGTTTGACGATCTCGGATTGATAATGCCGAACTGTCATGTGGGAAGCCCAGAAAGAATCGGCTAACAGTTTCAGTGTTTCGGCAAGAGAGGCATACCGGGAATTCCTGGCCTCCTCGATGAATTCAATGGTGAGATTGAACTTCCTGCTGTTGGCCCACCCTCCTACACTGAGAAGTGCGTCACCGAATGAGGTACGTTCATAATTCAAGGAATGGAGTGCCCGCCGTGCCCAGCCGTCGTCTCCGGATATTCCCGAGGAAAGCTGATTTGGAATGGCATGTGACACTGCCATCTCCAGGGACCATCCCATCTCGATATAATTGGCAGTGTTGTTCAGAAACCGTGCGATCTGGGCATCGTAATGGGTACCGAACATCCGTTTGAGCTCATCGAAGTTCGGGGTGATATAGACCGGATTTTTAAGAATGTATTCTGTGTAAAGGAGGGGATAGGCGAATGCCATGATACCAAACCATACAATGATGATGTAGTACAGGTTTTCCATGCTGAGGATGGGTTCCTGTCCTGCCATGACAGGTTCGGTTAGAAGCCCATAGATGCAGATCAGCAGAAAGGGAAACCCACCCTGCAGCATGGTGGTCTGGGGAACCAGTGCATTTTCCACCCTCTGATAGTGACGTCTTCTGGCCAGAACGGCATCGCTCTGCATCCTGTTCCCAAGACCCACCAACCTGTCGGCAAAGGGAGAAGAGTGCTTTGCATACTGGGTCATCACCATAATGGCTTCCCGATAGTATCGATTGTCACTCTTATCCCGAATAGAGTCAAGACCCGCTTCCAGGTTTTCCTTGAGAGCGACCTCGAGCACCTGGTTGCAGAGTTGGGATATCCTGCCAAAATCATGAGTGGCAACGAATTTGAATCCCTTCTCAAGAGAACCACCGGATTTCCCGATCATGGCCATGGAGTAGAGTGCCGTAGGAAAATATTCAAGGATGTCCTTTTCTTTCCAAAATTTCACATTGGACAGACATGCTCTCCTTATTTATATTTTTATTTGCATCGTCGGGACATGACGGGAGAGAAGAGGTGATGGAAAAGGAGGGAGGAAATGGAAAGAATGGTAGGGGGAAGATAGGTGCGGAACTGGAAAGAAGGGAAGGGGAAAGGAAAAGGGAGGTGGGAAAAAAGGAATATTGGAGGTGTGGAAATAGAAAGAATGGGAGAGAAAGGAAAAGGGAGGTGCGGAAATGGAAAGAATGGGAGAGAAAGGAAAAGGGAGGCGAGAAAAAGGAATATTAAAGAAGGGGGGCGATTAGGCACCAGGGTGTATGGGTGCAGGATAATGACAGGAAATAAGAGAAGAGTGAGGGAATAGAAGGGAGAGGATAGGAAGTGGACCAGGGGGTTAGACAGGCCAGGTTAATGAAATATGAACGTAAAGGGGAGGGGGGGAAGAAGGAGCAGTGGGAAGAACATAGGGGGAGGGGGGGGAGTGGGAAGAAAGACTACGATACGGGATGCTACACTACAACATGTTGAAGATTGGATCTGGGAAGCATGGCACAGCAGGCATT
>CAZTGJ010000225.1:0-5504 GCA_964613025.1 uncultured Thermoplasmata archaeon
TCCATATCACCCCAGTGTCCACCTATTGTAATCTTGCAGTGCTTCTACAACCTATGAACATCAAGCTTATCAACACGACATTTGAGACTGTGAAATTCAATGACCCAATTTCCAGTATCTCGGTATTCTGGCCCCTCGATATCAAGGTAGTGGACAATCGTTCCGGTTTTATCCCAAATGCACACGTGAAGCTCACCGATACACTTGGTACCAACACCTTCGATGGGTATACGGATAACATCGGGAGGATCCCACAGCTATTATGCTTGGGTTACACAAAGAACCAATCCTCACAGATCGGTTTCTATCCTTACACCCTATCGATTAGTGCATTGGGATATCTTGATTTCTCCGAGAATATCACTCCTGATTTTTACTCGGCAATGACATTTGAACTCGAGGCTCACACCCTTCCTCAGGCAGTTATTTCAGGTGATCTGATGAGGTATGTAGACATGGACTCCGTGATATTCTTCGACGACCGTGATTCCACAGGGCGGAGCATTTCCTACTTCTGGGAATTCGGGAACGGCGAAACCTCCGCATCCACCACCCCCTCCCACACCTACACCATTCCCGGTGTGTATCAGGTAAATCTTACGGTAACTGATGATTACGATAATACCTCAACTGCCTCCATCGCCGTTATCGTCGAGAATGTCATTCCCACAGCTAAAGGAAGTGCTGACCCAACCTCCATATTTGAAGATGAACAGATCGTTTTTGTTGCCTTCGGAAGCGAAGACACAATATCTGACTCCATTTCCTACCTCTGGGATTTCGGGGACAGTGAACAATCGGATATGTACGATCCTGCCCATACCTACAAAAGTGAGGGGGAGTACGAGGTAACCCTGACGGTCACGGACAACTATGGTGGGGAAAGTAGTACTTTTCTTTATGTTCTTGTTTCAAACAAAGCTCCCTGGGATGTTTCTGCCGGTGAGGATATTTCTGTCTTCATTGGTCATGAAGTCGACTTCCAGGGTCAGGCCAGTGATACCATTTCGGACAATGGAAGTCTCCATTACAGCTGGGATCTCGGGGACGGTATGGAAACTGAAGGTCAGGATGTTTCACATGTGTACGACCAGCCAGGAGTGTACCAGGTAAATCTTACAGTAACTGACAATGACGGAGCTTCAAACAATGCTGTGATCAATGTCACCGTGAACGATCCTGAGATAACTACCTCGATCAGCAGCACCTCAATCGTCCAGGATGAAAATGTATTCTTCTTTGCGTCACATGAACTGGATGACGGCTCCTTCGTCTACACCTGGTACTTTGGAGATGGATCGATGAACGTTTGGAATGAAACCTCTCACAACTATAACCGATCAGGAATCTTCTCGCCGTATCTCATCATCGACACAGGGATTGAAAATGTCACGATATTCTTACAGGAAATCGTGGTTAATAATGTAATTCCAACTCCTCGAATTATGCCTGAGGGATATCACAAAACCGAAGATGAATCCATTACATTCCATTCATTCTTTTCATGGGACTCGATTTCCGATCGTCCTTACCTGACCTACGTCTGGGACTTCGGTGATGGTTCAAATGGTCCTGGAAATTTTGTCAACCATACCTATACTCAAGCGGGCACCTACATTTTGAAACTTACGGTGAGCGATGGGAAATCCACCAATTCAACCCAAGTTGAAATCGAAGTTGAAAACCTTTCTCCAACCGCTGATGCAGGATCACCAAAGGAGCGAGAATCTACTGTTGGAAGTCCCGTTTTATTTGATGCCAGCCACTCGTCAGATACGAATTCTGATCTACCTGAACTGAATTACACCTGGAAGATCGGTGAAGATAGGACATATGGAAAGATCATTGGCTATACGTTCGAAACATCCGGAGAATTCACCGTTGTTCTCGAAGTTCGGGACAATAATGGAGCAGTATCCGAAGATACTCTCACTTTTGAAGTATCGAAATCATCTGAACCAGACGATGAACAAACAATGAACACAATAAGCTGGATTCTTGTAGTGACCATAATTGTGATCATGGTGGTCATTGGATTCCTGATACAGGCCATGCGGGATGAAAGGTTATACAAGGAAATGAAAGCAGAAGAAGCAGCTTCAGGCGGAGAAATAATTGTTGGAGTGGAAACAATCGTGGTGGAAGGGGTGATTGAGGATGAGTCATTCAAACCGAAGGATGAGGTTCACCCAGTGACAGTTGCGATTGCAGAGGAGCAGGGTGGGGGGGGATCTGAGATCGGAGCAGAAGGAGAAGCAGAGGCTGCGGTTGAAGCTAAGGAATATGATGCGGAAGAAGTGGAAGCGGTAGCTATAGCAGAGGTCGTCACAGGAGGAGGAGGAGGGGTGGATCCAGAGACTGTTGTTGAAGCAGTAACTGAAACAGAGAGTAAACTACCAGCCCCTAAAGGAGCTGGCGTTTTCCGGCGTATCGTTATTCGAGCCATTCATCTCCGCCCTGAAGGACGGAGCGTTCTGGGTCGTACCATGTAATATTGATCTCCGCGCGAGAATATTATCTGATCTCTGTGAGAAAAATGGGGGAGGGGGGGGAGGGGTATATTGTGGTAATATCGGAAACCTTTCATCCGGTTGCTCTTGGATCATACCTTTTCACACTTCACTTCGACGAACTGGCTGGTCCCTATGAAAACATCATTGGAGAAAACGATGTACCAGTCACCCTTCGGGATCTCGACACACCCGGAGACCGCATTCTTCAGCAGTTGGTAACCCTCGTAGGGGTAGCCCTGCCGGAATAGATCGAAGTTGATCTGGTCGCACACGAAGAAATCGATCTCACCCGGAACCTCAACCGGATATTCATTCCCCGAGATGATGTTTGTATCGTCAGGATAGGTGATGATGCTCTGGGCATTAACCTCCCCTTTTTCTACCTCGAAACAGACCTGAAACGAGGAGTCCCCATCAAGAGATCCGATGTTGGTCCCCCTCGAATTCCAGGGCATGTTCCCATCGATCCTGCAGGTTATGGAATCCGCAGTTCCCTCCACTACGTAGTAGCTGCCCATTCCTGTGGGGTCCAGGTGGTTCATGTTGGGATACCCCCTGTGGAAGTTACCCATGGGACTCATGACATCGATGGTGTAATAGTTGCCGCCAAGGTCGAAAACCGTCTGTCCGTGGGTATCTGTGTAGTTCCATAATGAAATTGTTGGCACCGGCCAGTAGGTGGGATTGGTTCGAACGAAGTATTCACTTTCCATGACCACGCAGGCACCGTCCACAGGGTCCCCGTTCCTGTCCACCACATTAACGGTGACCTGAGATGTTGGGGTGTATTTCTCGGTGATCCCGTACACGAAGTCATCCCCGCGGTGGCTCCATACGGTGGAAATATCCTTTCCCCAATCCCTTTCGTACCTCTCCGGGTCATCAATGCCGGGACCCGTAATATCCCAGTGATGCCAGCTCCCGTTCTGCACAGCATCATAGAATTCGTTCCAGACATGGTCTTCTCCCCAGTTATTGGCCAGACGTGTCGGGATAAAGACCGCCCTTCCCAGGGCGTTGGTCAAAATGGAATGTTCACCGCATGATCCGTAATGGAGATCGTATATTTCGATGGGGGTCTTATCGGTTGATTCGTATCCGAAATCCATATATCCGACCACCCATTCCGTTAGTTTATAGACCGCTTCATGGGTGTTTTCGGCATCCTTCACCACATCCAGCAGGCTCATCCCGTACTGGTCATCATATCGCAGGTAGTCCCTCCAGAAATCACCGTGGGTGTAGCCTGGGGCCTCATACCTGCATCTGGGATGAACAACGTGCCAGTAGTACACATCTCTCGGCAGTTCCCTTTTTTCCCCGTCTCCGTTTGTGTAGCGGATGGTGGTGTAATCTTTTTTCTCCACTAGATCCGCATAGTTCAGTTTCCCCTTGAGTTCGTAATGTTCTTTCACATGATCCAATAGGATCCCGGCATCATAGCTGCATTCCGGATCATTGATGTCGGTTGTCCCGCTCATGACCCTCAATACCGGAACAGCGGTATGTGCGATGATGAACCCCAGCTCGTCCACGCAATAATCCGGGCATTCCAGAATGAGGTCCGCATAGATCTCCACATCTTCCTCCACATCCTCCTTGAAAGTGCGGTCCACGTTGATGGTCCCCGGTCCAAGGAAAACCTTTCTCGCCTCATGGAGCGTATCACCGGCTAGCTCCCCCATGGTCCCGGAATGGTAGATCTCCCCGGAACAGAGGGCTATATATCTCGGATATTCAGGCGTTCCGCGGTTCTCGAAATAGTAGATCTCTCCATTGCCAGTCCCCACAACCAGATCGGAACAGTTGTCACCATTCAGGTCTGTGAAGGCAGGTGTAGCATGGGCACCCACATCGATATCCGCAAAGACCGTACCAAGCTCCCTCCAGATAGGTACACCTCCAACTTCCATGGTGAAGAGCCTGAGCTGACCGTTTGTCCCGCCGAGGGCGAGCTCAAGATTTCCGTCGTTGTCAAGGTCGGCGAGAGCGGGATTTGGATACTGTTCCACACCGAAAACAAGCAGTCCGAGGTACATAGTGTCATCCCTGACCCAGTTCGGAGAGCCATCGGTTCCATGGTTCCAGTAGAATCGGATGTCAGCATCTTCTGTCACATCATCGATCCCTCCCAGGGTCAGATCCAGCTTGCCATCGTCGTTCATGTCTGCGAAATAGGGACGGGCATTCATTCCGATGTCGATCCCCTGGAACTCGTTGGTATCCTCCTCCCAGCCCGGATATGTGTTGGAGCCGACATTGCGGAACAATGTTAGGGTGCCGTCTCCGCTCCCAATCACAAGATCGGTATCACCATCGTTGTCGAGATCAACAAGGGCAGGAGAGGAAAGAAAAAGGGAATGAGAACCGGTATTCACTTCCTGAAGGAGATCTGTTCCTTTCATACGGCTGGAATATCCCGTACCGATGTTCAGTTTGAAAAACAATTCACCGGAGCTCACCCCTACCACCATATCCTGATCACCATCCCCTTCAATATCACAGAACGAGGGAACGGAATACCCACCGTGCTGGATCGGAATGGCGGAGAGCTCCATGAACTTACTCTCGATATCACCCTGCAGCCACCCTGGTAGTTTCCTGATGGCCTTGTTTGCACCTTCTGACAGAGGGGATTCTCCGGAGGGCATGGCATCCACGTCCCCACCTGTCGTTTTCAGGTAGTAGAAACCCCCGGGTCCGATCACAACGTTTTCCGACAACGCACCATAGTCATCGTCTTCCCAGAACCTCGAGGAGGTCAGTAGTCCGGCGACCACAAGGATAATCACCAATGATATGACAAAAATGACATTCTTTTCCGGTTTGCGCATGATCATAGACATTACCTTCTTCCCGTGATAAATGTAACTTACTGTTCATTGAGTAATATAGTTTTTTCTATTTTTTCAATGAGACGACGATGGGGAAACCAAGGACATTATGGTATCTGAAATTGGGGGTGTGAGAGGAATGGGGGAAGAGGAGGAG
>CAZTGJ010000226.1:0-5503 GCA_964613025.1 uncultured Thermoplasmata archaeon
TTCTGGGGAGAGAAATGAAGGGATTGTGTTATTGCAAATCCCTACAAGCTAAGGAATTTAAAGAATATAGGTATATATCTATATTTTGAATAGCATGGCGTTTTCATTGTAATTTTCTTTCATCTTTACTGAATTTTTCGAAGGACACAAATAATACACTCCCAATGCCAACAATCAGAATAATTAGGGAAATCAAAATATCATGATCTTCAGCATCATTCTCGATATTTTGTTCATTTCCTGTGGACGACCCATTCTTCAGCAAATTATAATTCTTTTCTATAGATGATGCATTCAATACTTTGGAATGGACGGTAACTTCGTCGATTGTACCTTCAAAGAAAGGCTGGCCTCCAGCAGATGAATACCCGATGGTGATCAGCTCATCCACGCTGGAACCGAAATGATCGAGAGCGTCCTCGCCAACCGGTTCCCCATCGATGTAGAGCCTTTGCCCTACTCCCTCCTGAATGGTCCAGACCCAATTGTGCCACAATCCATCGGCCAGGGACACATCGGAACTCCAGAGCGGTGCTGGCTGAACATCGATACGAGGTCTGCCATTCCTCAAATAGAAATCGATTACCTGCCCATCCATTCCTTCAGGGTCTCCCTGAATGCTGAACAAACCAATGTCTGTCAAAGTGGTTTTAAACCAGAGGTCAATGGAAAGATTTGTTTCAGAAAGGTCCACAAGTACCCAGACCTTGTTGTCCACACCATCGAAGGACAAGCCTTTGTTCTTGATACCATCCGTGAGGGTCGCACCCAGCACGCTTGCATTGTTGTGAGGGTGGGACAGGTCCTCGGTCATGTTTCCATCGAAGAGTGTGTCAAGGCTCCAGTAGCCATATGGCTCATTATCCTCCAGTCCCGAGGGTTCGTTCCCTTCCACCCAGTAGTTGATCACCAGATATGTCAATCCGTCCTCCGACATGGTCTCCTGGTAGACGAACATACCGAGATCGTAATCGGATATCCCCAGTTCTCCAGGCTCATCATCAAATTCTATTCTGCCTTCGAACCGGGTGGATTCACCGATTGAGACAGTGTACATCTGATCCGAGGTCAGACCAATTGTAGACTCAAAGCCTTCAATACCCCTCCCGGAAGTCCCATAATGTACATGCATTTCATCAATGGTTTCTTCCCCAAGATAAATCGAGACTTCGGCTGTTCCATCTTCAGTTCCTAGGGAAACTGTTTCCGAACTCCACCCAAAGTACTGGTTTAATATCGTATCCCGTTCTGACATATCCGGATAGGTGGAAATATCTCCAGTCTGGTGCAGGAAAGGTTCGATGGGAATAGGCTTTTCAACTCCCCTTACTCCATTATATTCGTCCAGGGTCGTGTAGTCTAATTCAATTGTATTGGGAACGTTTATAGTGACATATTCACCGGCCCGGTTATCATATCCCGGCCATGATACGATCTTATAATTGTACTGATCATACACGATCTTCTGTGAGATAATGTAGTCCTCAGAAGAATTCCCTTTGAAGCTTATGTTATTGAGGGTTACAGCAACCGGAGTCCCGGTGGCAGTGAACTCTTCCAGAAATGCGGAGTGCTGACCATTCACCAGTTGAATAGGTTCACCATCGAATGATAGAGTTACTTCGGCATTGATGGAGAGCTGATGGTCATTCATTGATTCACCAGATCCGGTGATTCCAAATTGTGTGAAACTCCCCTCGGAAACCGGATCCAGCTCTTCAGGAGGGGGTGCAGCCATAGCAACGATTGGAATGGACGGTGTCTCTATGGTTCCATATTCACCGGTGTAATTGAGGATCAGTCCATCTCCATCGAAATCGCCGATGGCAAGGGTCGGTAGTTTATTATCACCAATTCTCCATTCCTTCAGCAATTCGTTGTTTCCCGGACCCAGATCATCATGTAACTCCCCGTAGAGAAAGATGTATGATTGACCAAGGATAGCATATTCATCGTAACCATCTCCGTCAACATCCCCCGTCTCCACTCTGGCATTGAACCAATAGAACCACTTGTCCTCGAATATTCGATCGAGGACTTTCAGCACTGTATAATTATGGTTGGCATCATCAAGGATCCTGCCAACCATATGTGCAACTTCATGACCGACCAGGAATATTTCATCAATTCCATCCCCGTCGACATCCCCTGTAGCCGATTCGGTACTCCGGATTCTAATGTCGTCCCTTACATCCTTCAGGGTCTCGAAATTGGTGGTCTGATCATCGTATATCCAGTAATGAAGGTTCCAGTCCGCGTCATGGGTTGTGACAATGAGTTCGTCTCGAGCATCACCATCGATGTCACCGGAAGCAAGGGATGGCTGTCCCTTGGTATAGTGCATCTCCGGTAGGGTATGAATCAGGTCCATTCCGTAATTTAGTGCAGGAGTCCCATCGGAATTATCATTCCAGGCCCAAATCCAGGAGATGAGCGTATCACCCTTGTAAAAACCAATTGTCGCGACCTCATCCCTGCCATCCCCATCAAAGTCTCCGGCAACAATGTTATGGTGCCTGGTTTTTTTATTGCTCCCTTCCCATCCCTCGTTTATTGGATCCCACACATGATGAACCGGCTCAGGAGCCAGAAGGTCATCGAAAACAACTCCTCCCATGGAGACATTGCCCTGATGAACACCAACCATGGCAACCTCATCCAATCCGTCTCCATCGAGATCTCCAACGGTCATTGCGCACGATGTGATCCAGAAGACAGATGTTTTCACTAGTTGAAAATTTGTGGTTTCATCGTCAAAGAAATGCACCTGCGTCTTGCTTACAAGGGTCTTATTCTCTAGGAAATCCGATTCTGATGATATGACAAGCTCATCCCGACCGTCTCCATCAAGATCCCCGGCTACCATATCCGCACCACCGAGATTCTCAGCATCGTACGTGGTTGTATACATGTCTTTAATATTGTGGAGTTTGTCATCGAACACCCACAACATACCCTCATCGGTCTTTCGCAGATTCCCAATGGCGATTTCATCAAGATCGAGGAGAGTTGTCGTGTCATTGGTGAGCGGATGACCTGGCGAATCCCCTCGTGACCCGATCGTTCCAGCATTACCGGGTCCGTGATTCGTCGTCATAGTAGTAGTAGTAGTAGTAGTAGTTTGACCGTCTGCAAATGAATATTCCAGACTGTAGGAGAGTTCGGATTCTAGAGTAGTATCGTTCCATTCCGGATTCCCACGTAGCGGTGAGGGGGGGGGAGGGGAATGGGGGGAAGAGGGTTCCACTTCATATTCATCCGTCTCCATTATTTTTTTATTGATATTTCCCGGGATCCCTGTCCATGAAAGGCTGATGAAGGCCAGGAAGAGTGACAGGGCAAGGAATTGTTTCGATCTCGCAGATAACGTTGACACGCTGAATGGCAGTAGTAATTTCAAGCGATCAATCATTTTCAGATTCAGAATTCTCATTACAAATCAACTCTTTGTTGTCACTCGTGAAGAAAGTTCAGACGATTGAAGTCTGTTCGTTACGATCATGTTTTCAGGGCTATTGGATCATTCCTTTTTCGGTTTGAAATCATCAACTGAATGTCCCTTTGTTGAGAAACCCTCGTTTTTAAGAGTATCAATTTCCTGTTTGATATCCAACAAACCGAAATGCAATAGTGCAAAGGATATCAGGAACACTACGATAATTCCAACAGCCAATCCACCGGATATCTTTGATACGCTGCTTTCCAGGTCGCCGATATCCTCCTTATTTGTTTCTGTTTGTTCCCCATCATCGTCAGTATCATCACTTTGCAGAGTAGCGATATGTGAAAATGCTGTCGAAGAAATGCTTCCGGTGCCGTTTACCGCTGCCACTGCAAAATAATAGGTGGTATCATCGGCCAGACCGCCTACCGTTTTCAGATCTTCCGTTGCAGTGGCATTTGGGGTCAGACCGGAAACATCCGTGATCGCCGCTTTTGACCAGTAGATATTGTAGTGATCCACATCCATTGAATCAAAGAACATCCATCTCAGATGGACCTTGTCGTCGAATCCATTCGTTACCAGGAAAAAGGATTCCTGCTCTTCGTTTTCTTCCAATGCCTTCGCTCTGATCTCCTCGGCCATGTGCTCAATCTCGACCTTATCGATGAGAACGTCGTAGAATCCATGCCATTGTACGTAATCGGGTCCCATCATGAACGCACCCATTCGTGCCCTTCGTCCTTCATGATGCCACATCTCGTAGATCTCGAACTCGATAGGTTCATCGAAACTTACCGGTGTGAGGAGGCCATCTTCATAGAGCTTGTCCACTACAACCTTCGATGCACTGTACTGCTCATTGTAGAGTTCAACGGCAAGATCAGCCTGTTCGTAATAGTTTTCCACCCAGGTCCCAGAGTGGCATTGCTCGCATACGCTCTGCATTCTGGATTGTTTTTCCTGCCACGTGGACCCATCACTGAATTCGACTCCCAGACTATTTGCGATATTGTCGGTTCTGCGTGAAAGCGGGCTTTCAAGCTCCCAGCTCAATCTCGAACTCACATCATGAGTAACAGGCACCCCGGGTGCGGCAGACATATGACAGACCGTACAGGTTGGTGCCCGATAATCTACACCCGCCTCCCAGGTATCACTGGTCCAGTTCCAGGTATCGCCCTCGGATGCGTAAATGTTTCCATGTTTGGATTCCATGTAAATTTCGATTTGCGGATGGTCAGGTCCCATGTGGCACTGACCGCATGTTTCCGGTTTGCGTGCTTCCTCCACGGAAAAACTGTGGCGGGAGTGGCAGGACGAACAACTTCCCTTGCTTCCATCAGGATTTATCCTTCCTATTCCGTTATTGGGCCAGACCGTGAAATCATCAACACTCTTTCCCGTCATATTCGTTCCATGACAACCCTGGCATCCCCGAAGAGTTGCGGCATGGTCCATGACCTCCCCATCCACCATCAGGAAACCGGATTCGCCATGGCTTTCAATGAATGGTAATTTTCCCTTATTGTACAGGATCTCATAATAGTCAACGCCGAATGAATGCAGGCTCTGGTCGAACTCCTGAACTTCCTGGCTGTGGCATTCAGCGCAATCCAGCGGTGACACAACCGGTGACATATAGTAACCGTTATGTGATATTGCATCCACGTCAGAAGGGTCAGCTTCATGACAGTCGATACAGGAGACATCGTATTCGGCATGAGCACTGCCTTCCCAGTCCTTCATCACTCCGTTCATTATGCCCGAAACTTGATGGCAATTGAAACAAGGATCATTTCCGGGTGCTGCTCTGGTACCCAGCCCTACCAAATTCTCTTCACCATTTTCATCATAGTGTTCCTGATAGTCTTCAGCATTTTGATCTGGCTGATATCGATCAAATCCAAAGCCTTCATTGCCTGATTCATCCTGCAATCCAACGAGCATTATCAGAATAGCCGCGCTGATGATACCAAGCATAAATGTTGCTAATTTGACTTTTTTCCCATTCATGGGACAACGCCTTCAAGAATCAATATTTAATAATTATCCCGAATA
>CAZTGJ010000227.1:0-5478 GCA_964613025.1 uncultured Thermoplasmata archaeon
TAAATCATCCAATTAATGCGATATTTAGGAATTGTTCATAATTAATTGTGGCTTGATGATAGTCCTATTCTATGGAGCGATTTTTGGGGGGTTGTATTTGTCTTGTTTTAGTAGCATAATGAACCTTGCCTTTCGACAGTCTGTTATATGCTGTATTGAATTCTCTTTCTGATTGGTTTCCTGCTATGGGTGGTTCATATCCAATTTCTGCTCCTATGTTAGCAAGTTCACCTATTATCTTTCTTGCAGATTTTGCCCTTAATGCTCCTGAGTTCCTGACTTTATCAAGGAATTGTTTTTGTTTGGCATCAAGTTTCTTTTGAAGTGTGTCTCTATTCCGCTTGTTATCAATCATTTCAGCGAATGAACGCATACGATTTTGAATGCTTAAAATGTCCACTTCTGTATATAGGTTGTTTTCATTGGCGTTTTCATTGATGTTGGTCGATGCACCATAAACTTAAAAAATCTAATGGATATAGGAAAGGACTGATTCCATGAAGAAGGGTGTATTTTTTCTGGGTTTGATTCTACTATTAGCCGGTATCATATTTGCTCGGCCAATTGACACGAGAAATACTATTGATAGGATCAACAATGACGATATCCATGATAACCTTATAGATACCTATAACTCCACATATGGGGGGATCGAGGATACCCTCGGTGAGAACACGGATGTTGTTTCCTTCGGCGCAGCCATGGTCGGGGTTCTTCTGATGATCATGAGCATTATCAAGAAGAAGGAAAAGGTAGCTGGTCTACTCTATCAGGATGAGGAAAAACAGAATATATCTCCGCATCTCCTTGAAACGAGCATTACCCAGCCCCATCATTTCAAGAATTCATCTCCACAGCATAATAGTTCAAATGGTTCATCTCATACGGTGACTGGCCCATCAAACACCCATGCGAGTTCATCTCATTCTGGACAGGCCCCGATTCATCAACCCCATCAAACCCACAATGACAATTTTGAACTCCCGGATCTTGACAGAAAATCGACCAGTGTGGTAACTAAAAATCCAGAGGGGGGGAAACATATTGTTACGACCACATCCGATTCCGGGGTCAGAAAGAGGGAGAAACACGGGAATCGGGGAGAGAGTTCAAATACCCTGATGAAAGAGTCGTCGGGGTCCATGGAGGATATGGCAAAGGAAAGCTCCCTCTGCTGCCCGAACTGCGGACAGGGATTCTCTCTCAAGGGCAGTATACGGGATGTCATCTGCCCGAGATGTGGAAAACGCTTCAAAACGAAGAAACTGAAAAAAAGTTGAACTTATGGAATATTTTTCTGATCAGTATTGTTTGATCGTGCTATGGCTCAGGATCTGAGATATTACCCATAGAGCATCAATTCGTATGATGATTTATGTGAAGTCAAGAAAACCCTGAAAAGGTCTTTTATAAGGAGTCCGGAAAATCCTGAAAGGGCATATATGAAGAGTATAGAAAATCCTGAAAAGACATATCTGAAGAGTATAGAAAATCCTGAAAGGGCATATATGAAGAGTATAGAAAATCCTGAAAAGACATTTATGAGGAGTCCATGAAGTTCTGAAGAAGTTCGTCGTCGCCTCCGAACTGGCGCATGAGCTGCTTCCTCTTTTTCCTGTTCTTCACAATACCCTTCACCATCTTCATGGACTGTTCGTACTGCTTCAGGAGCATCCTCACATCAGAGTTCTGCACACCAGCTCCCCGTGCAATGCGGTGGATACGCTGGGCCTTGATGATCCTGGGGTTCTCCTGCTCTTTATCAGTCATGCTATCCATAATGACCCGGTACTGGAAGAGCTTTTCCTGCTGGGCTTCGAATTCCGGGGTATCCTTGATGGAACCTCCGAAAGGAAGAAGATCCACCAGTTTGTCCCATTTCCCCATCTTACCGATCATCTCCATCTGTTTGTACATATCCTTCAATGTGAACTTGCCGCCCATAATATTCCTGGCAAGCTCCTCGGCATCTCCCTGATCCATGACCTCTGTTGCCTTTTCAAGAAGCGCTCGTATATCCCCGCCTCCGAGGATCCGTGAGATGAAACGGGGAGGATCGAAATGTTCCAGATCCTCGATGTGTTCTCCTGTTCCGATGAATACGATTGGTGCCCGAGTGGTCTGAACCGCACTGAGCGCTCCGCCGCCCTTGGCAGTACCGTCGAGCTTTGTCAGGACAACACCGGTGACCTCCACCGCATCATGGAATGCCTGGGCCTGTGGTCCCGCCTGCTGACCCACGGCGGCGTCCAGCACAAGGAACTTCTCGTCGGGATCGGCAATCTGATGGATACGTGCGATCTCATCGATGAGGTCGTCCTCGAGCGCATGCCTTCCCGCGGTATCGATAATCACGATCTCCTCGTTCTTGAATTTTTCAAGACCGTTCTTAACAACCTTTACCGCATCCTTCTCATAATACTCATAGTATACCGCTGTATTCACCTTTTCCGCAAGCTGCCGAAGCTGATCGATGGCAGCAGGACGATGAACATCCCCGGCAATGAGAGCGACCCTCATCCCCTTCCTCTGGAAATAATGTGCCAGCTTTCCGGTGGTGGTGGTTTTCCCCTGTCCGTAGAGACCGACCATCATGATCTTCATGCGCTTCAGCGGTACCTCCTTCGCTCCCCCGAGAATATTCACCAGCTCCTCGGATACGATCCTGATGACATGTTCCCGTGAGGACATACCGGCCTTTGGTTTCTCTTCTAAAGCACGCTCCTCTATCCGAGTGGTCAACGCCTTCACCATGCGAACGTTCACATCCGCCATGACCAGAGCCCGCTGAATGTCCCGGGTCACCTCTTTGATGATCTCTTTGTCGATATGAGGGGAATTGGCGATCTTCTTCAGTGTCTTTCTCAAAGATGTAGAGAGGTTATCCAACACCATAGTCATCAGGTTTTCCAGGTGATTAATAATGCTTTTCCGTGAGAAAATTAGCGATTTACGGGTTCGACCGATTAATATGTGGAGGGTTTTGACAGGCACTGTATTGACGAAGTCTATCAACCCCCACCCCCATTTCCACTGGAGAATAAGTAATTTCATGAAAGACCTTTTCTACAAAGGCTGAACGTCATTCATTGGAAAGTTCCAGTGGAAATACAAAATCAAATTTCCGGGGATACATTTGAGAATCACAGGGGCAAACGAGGGGGCATTGGGTGGGGGCGCAGGGGGGTGATGGGGGGAGAAAACCAACATGGAGGAAGGGAATCACAGGGAGGGGAATAATGTAGAAAACTTTTTCGAACTGTATTACACCCATTATGATGATAATAATAAATAAAAAATGATGACAAAGTTAAAACTACTGACCAGATGCGGGTTTTGACAATAAAATATAAATATGACTGTCTTTTTTCTGTGCCGGGGAAAAAACTATGGCTTACCAAGGAAATCAAGAATATGGGCAAGCGCCGCAGGGCTATAACACCGGTGGAAACTACGAAGTCGTGGTCATTCCAGGTAGCTTTTTCAGCAGTAGCTTCAGCCCGGAGAAGATCAAACAAACATGTGCAGAGATGGAGGCAAGAGGTCTGAAACTTGTGGGTACATCCTCAATTGACTTTTGTGGCTGCTGTCTATGCATGTGTAAGAAACCGTCGTTGACGTTGATCTTCGGCCCAATGTAAAACCTTTCTGGAATCAGAATATGACGGAGCTCCAAGGTTTGGACATATCCGGCCTTGACCTGGAGCAGACATTTGATGACTCGATGTCGTCGGTAATGTCAAGTCTAAGCGATTTCGGAAAAGGACCGGTTCATCATCCACCCTGTCCCAGACACGCGGACCATCTAATCTATATCAAAGATCGTCCGTACTGCCTGGGATGTGCATGTGCCTATGCGGGGATTGGAATTGGTGTTCCGTTATTTTTCTTTTTTACCTTTTTTCTTGAAATGGAGGTTGTGATATTTGCCATCTCGGCATTCGTCATTTCACTCATTCCCTCACTTCTCCAGATCAAAATTCAACGTCGCACCTTCAAGATCGTTTCAAGAATCCTTTTAGGGGTAGGGATTGTATTCTGGTTTGGCCCAATCCTCCTGCTGCTGCCCTGGAACATGAACGGTCTGGTGTTCAGGATCGGAGGGATCCTTTTCTATATCGTAGTGGCAGTGATAGTAAATGCTCTCAGGTTGCGCTCCAGTAGGGGAACGCACTGTGAAAGGTGTCCCGAGGGGGAATTCCCTATCTGCACCTATAGGTTACCCATGATCGAGGAAATGATCAGTGATCTCGAAAAGAAAGGAGAGCAGGATAAAAATGCCTATGGTTTTCTGGTCTCCTCCCGCCGTCAGATCATGGAGAAAGACGGATCGGCGAAAGTCCGATGGGTCGAATAATCAGGGCAACACCGAAGTATATATTATCTTTCATCCTTCTCTGGGAAGTATCATGTACAACTGTGGTCATGAAATCCAGTATCTCTATCTCTAGTCGACAGTCCCATTTCATGCATTACAGGGTGTCAGGGAGGAAATCCAATGCCAGTAATAATTTTCGAAGGACCGGAACTGAACAATGAGCAGAGAGAGATGATGATAAAAGAATTCACCGAAACAGCCTGCAAGGCTATGCCCATGGTGCCGAAGGAATCATTTTATGTGTACCTCAGGGAATATCCCGGTGAGAGGCTTGGGGTGGGGGGTCTTGCTCTGCCCAATTATCTCAAGAAGATCGGGGCTGTCATGGAAGACGATTGATGAAAACCTGAATATCATTGAATATGTCATGGGTGAAAAGGGAGTGGAAAGATGCAATTGTGCAGGAGGGGAGGGAATTGGGAGAATTACAAGTAGGGAGGTGTTGAAATAACCGCTGGAATCCAGAATCCCAAGAACGTCCGTATAACAATGGTCCAGAAAATAAATCTGCCACTGCTTGCATTCTCCTTACCACTCTGCGTGATCTTCTCCATCATGCTCGGGATCTGGCTTTCCACATATACTGGACTGAAAGGCTGGTCGGATATATTTCCGTTGCTGATTCTGATATATTTTTTCATATGTCTGGCAATGCTGGTTCATTCTTTGATATCGCACCGGATCATGGTGGACGATACTGCGATACGTCATGCGGTTTGGATGAAGGAGACCGATTGGCTCCTTCTCCAAGATATCCGAAAGATCGTTGTAACCCACCCCCGCCGAAGGTTCAGCTCAACGAGACTGAATTCAAGGGATTTCATTGTTGAGATCGCAACTGATTCCAGATCCATTCTTCTGATAGGAAGTCAGTTCGTCATATCCCATAGGAAACTGATAGATTTCACCAAGGACTTCTTGATGAAAATGGATACTTCGAATATTGAGGTTCAGGACCCCCATGGGATTATTTGGCCAAATTGGAAGGCCATGTGATCTACCACCCCTTAAATATGTAAACATCAGAGGTATTCTATACGTCACATAAACAAGAAAGTCGCCTTCGGCGACAACTTCTCTCTTTCAAGGGTCTAATTCAA
>CAZTGJ010000228.1:0-5453 GCA_964613025.1 uncultured Thermoplasmata archaeon
GGGAAAACCTCAACTAACTTTCTATTCGGAAGTAATGCTATTCGGAACTACTGATATGGGCAAAAATCTTTTATACCTGCCCATTGGACTTCTTTGCATGGAAAAGGAAAAGTGCGTAAAGAACCAGAAGAAATTCGAGCGGTTCTTGGGTTTTCTGATACTTATTACAATTATTATACTATCTCTAATTATGCTCAGTTTTCACGGATCTGAGAACACCATGGGAAGTCCGCAGGATCGCATCATCAAGCATGAGATCCGGATCGAGAACCTTACCTATTTCACTATGAACACCAGTGTGGAACTCTATTCCTATGAGGAGATGAATGCCTCGGAATTGAGGCACCTGTACAACACATCGACACCCAATAACCAATCGGAGATCATTGCGGATATGGAGATATCTGTACTGGATTATTCGCTGGATGTCCTCAAGGATTTATTCAATGGATCATATGCATTTTATACGATCGTTCGGCTTGATCGGACCACGCTGGATAATGGATCAGCACCGGACACCCCGATCAGGCTCAAAGCGAACTCTACGGCAAATCTCAGCAAAACCTCCTATGACCTTCCTGACGAAGCAGATCTTGAAGATGTTATTTACGGTACCCTCAATATGGGTGCCGTAGTGAAATTGGATCTCACTCTCAAAGCACCCGCTCATTCCAATACCACATTCATGATCTATCCTCCTCCGGGAACCGTTGTCGAAGAACTAACCTCGGGCGATCACGGCCAGAACCATTCATCGGTCACATGGGTCCTTCTCAATGGTCTCGATTCGGATTTGGACACGGGAGAGGAATTTAGATTGAGATCCAAGGCATTCACTCTCATCACCGATGAGGATATTCGGGTTACCATGGTAATTGACAGGGTAGAGTTCGAGCTTACCACGATCCATGTTGATCTTGAGGTATATGCAGTTGAAGTGGGAAGATACGGTAATCTATCGAGCAGCATTGTGAAATTGGACTACATCTCGGCTGATGGGATCAGAATGGTAATGAAAAACGGACTCCTTAACTGGAGCTGGGAAAGGATCTATCAGGAAAGCATTCGCGATAGTGAAGTGGAGATCGAGGAGGCAATCTCCGAATCCCTGAATGTTAGTGTGGAAATGAACTTCAGTTGGGACAATAGCACGCTGAACGGATATGATGTTCCGGTCATGGGAACCGAGCCTCCAGTCCGTGCATGGCTTATTTCGGATGACGTGGTGCCCCAGCTCTATGCCATTGGAAACGACAGTTATGGATTGGACGACATTACGCTTGCAAAGGGATTTCTGAATGCCGGAGGAAAAGCTGATTTCGATATTCCTGAGATAGATCTCGATCTATGGGTCTCTCCATTGGCAAAGCTCAAGCTCTCCCCTAACATGCGGCTGGAGGATTTCACCGGGGTCGAAGACCTGGAAACCGACAACCGATACAGCTATACCTGGGATCCGAGAGTTGCATTCCACGGAAGGATAATCTCACTCACCGCAAAAAAATTCACAGATTCCCGGGTAGAAGTTGACGTGACAATTGATATTAAAGAAATAAGGATCAAATGGTTTGCCCTGCGGGATTCGAGTATCAAGGTTGACATTGTTGGTGATCTGAGTTTCTACAGAATTGAAACGCCAGGGGAGATCCTTGAGGCACTTCCGGATGGGATTTCCATTGACTTCATCATTGCAGATGTGCTGAGATTGGTTTATGATACAGGACTGATCGATCTGGATGAAATCAACGATATCATCGATAATGAAACCGAGGAGATTGAGCGCGAGCTTCGGGAAACCCTTGAGGAGAATGTCTTCCTGTCCATCGAGATCGACGAGGATTCTCTCCTTGGGTACGATATCGATGACATGAAGGACACACCACCGGTTCGAATCAGGGGACTGGCCCACATCTCCATCCCCATTGCCCAAGGGATTGAGGGACCCGGTTCCGGGGATGTGATGCAGAGGAATTTCCTGTACACGGTCCTCAAGGAGATCACCCTGGACTTTCCCCTGGACCCGCTTGAAGATTGGACGATACATTACAAATTGATACTGCCGAAGGGGATATCCATTACCGATGTGTACGATGATCTTGGGCTTGCAGAGAGGGGAACGATCGATGGGAGGCACTACATCTCGGTGACGATAACCGATCAACCGAACAATCTTACGGTGACTGTTGGCGTCACACCCATGTTCTTCATCAATCTCTGTATGCTGCCCATTGCTATCATCCTCCTGATAATCGTACTCCTCATTTCGAGACGAAGATCCAAGAAAAGGAAACGGAAGGAGAAAGAACGACAGGAGAGGAAGGAAAACCTTGTTCCCGGAAGTTTCCAGCAGCTCAGGAATCTCGAGGGGAAGCTCAAGGACCTGGAAAAGGAAAAAACAATTTTGGATAAAAAGGAATCATAGGAGAAGAAAAAAGAGATGAAGAAAGAGAAGAAAAATGAACTACGGAAAGATAGAAAAATAGAAATGAAGCAAGGTGAAGGGAAAACTGCACCACCACAACCATTAAACTCAGCTAAGCCAGAAACCTCGAATGATGGGAGCTTCGCTCCGCAGACGTCGTATGGGCCTTCGGCGACCCCACCGGGACAGCACACTGGTCCGCAGCCAATTTCTTCATCGTTTCCCCTGCCCTCATCGAATGCCTCGCATTCAACCGGATCTCGCATACATGCTCACTCCACTCCCTCGTCTCACACCTCCCTTCAGCCCTCCCCACCTCCGGAACATTCATCCCCTCAACTTGTGCCTCCACCCCCGCCTCCGGAACGTCCGCTGACTCCAATATTACCCCAATCTCCGTCTATTATTCAGCCGCGGACACCATTTCAGCCCCCACCCCTCACCCCGGCGCCTTCAATGCCCTCGGCTCAACCCACACCACTCAATCCAGAACCACCACTATCGCAACCCCCCGTGCCCACTCCCACTCAATCATCCCTATCGGATACACCTTCGGTCTTACCCTCATCTTCTGACTCACCTGCCTCGTATGAATTCAAAGATCTCACAAAAGGAAAAAGATGAAGAATGAATCCAAGGATGGGCAGCTCGTGGTTTTCATGAATTCAGTTCTTAACAGTTCATTGCAGGTGATCCACACATGATGAAACGTAGTTTTTCCATGCTTCCGGGAATCGGCTCGATCACTGAACAGAGGATCTGGAAGAGCGGGATCCCTGACTGGAAACATTTCCTCGAATTGAACAAAGGACCCGGAATATCAGAAAAGAGGAAACGATTTCTTGATGCGAATCTGAAAAGGGTCCAGCACAATGAAGGAGATCCCGAGTTCCTCTCCACCTTCTTTCGAGAGAACCTTCACTGGCGTCTCTATTCACATCTCATGGACAATGCCGCATTTCTGGACATAGAGACCAACGGCCTTTCTCACTACTCCAAGATCACGGTTGTTGGGGTATACCGGAAAAAAGACGAGAAAATGATCTCCCTTGTGAGGGGTCTTGGACTGAATGCAGCGACCTTGCAGGAGGCATTGAAGGATGTAGGGATAATTGTCACGTATAACGGATCCTCATTCGACCTCCCCTTCATCAGAAGACGATTTCCATTCAGCCTGCCTTCGGTTCCCCACTTTGACCTCCGGTTCGCTGCCGGAAGACTCGGATATCGCGGGGGTCTGAAATCTCTGGAAAAACAGCTCGGGATCAGCAGGGATTTCGAGGTCGAGAATCTGGCCGGGGAAGATGCACTCCTCTACTGGAGGATGTGGAACAGGGACCGCAATAGAGGTGCTCTCAGGGTACTGCGGAAATACAACAGGGAGGACGTTGAGAACCTTATTCCCATTGCTGATCGATTGTATTCTGAGATGAAGTCCATGACGTTGGACGGAATGTAACAGATCGGTTTTTCTGATTTCATTTTCTAAATAGAAATTCATTCTCTGCGCTTGATTATATCTCTCCCACAATCAAATCCGGAACCATCACCACGTTATAATCAGTTAATTTTATATAGGATACCGGGTCCACAGGAGTGAGGATGAAACAATGACACTTTGTCCGCAATGCAATACTGAAGCTAGATATATCGAGGAACATAATGCATGGTACTGTGACACCTGTGCACAGTACCTGCAGGAGGCAGGGGGTGCTGCTCAGCCAGCCCAGTCAGCCGGAGGAACGACGCTTGCCCAGCAACAGTTTCAAGGCTCGTTGTTCACGATTAAGCAGAAAAAACTGGCCATCGCACACAAGTACTTCGTACGGAATTCATCTGATCAGTTGGTGGGCTTTGTCCAGCAAAAGATGTTCAAGCTCAAGGAAGACATCCGGATGTATCTGGACGACACCAAGACGACTGAGATGATGAGGATCCAGCAGGCAAACATTCTGGACTTCAGCGGGTCCTTCCAGGTCATGGATTCCCAGAGCGGTGAGGTCGTCGGAATTCTGAAAAGGAAGGGATGGAAGTCAATGCTCAAGGATGAATGGAAGATCCTGGATGCAAACCAGAATGAGATCGGAAAGATCAGAGAACAGGGAGGTCTCATCTGGTTCCTGAGAAGATTCGTCATCAGGGCCATCCCCTACAAATACTTCATCGAGATTGGCGGCCAGGATGTGGGCACGGTTACCGAGAAATTCCAGATCATCGGTGACACATATATCATTGATCTATCCCAGTCCAATGGAATGCTCGATCCCCGTCTCGCAGTTGCCATCGGTCTTATGATGGATATCGGCGAAGGCGAGTAGTATTGAAGCCATTTAAAAGAATCAGTATTAAGCATTTCAGGATTCCTTTTCGTGATACCTGAAATGTCTTTCCTATTTTTATATTGTTAATTTTATATTTCATATTTTATCATAATACATAATGAATTTCTCAACAAACGGCCTGAAAAACAAATCCTATGATTGAGTGAATGGTGTCAAAAATAAAACAGTACACTATAGTTAAGAATTCAGTATGTATTGTTTGGGAATGAAGGGAAGTGTACATGAAAAGCTATAAGTACAATGCCCATGACTAAAATATGTGGTGAGCAACGTGAACAATTCATTTGTCGCAGGATTTATTGCAATGCACAGGAAAAAACCAATCTCTAAGCTCGGTACACACTTCCTAATAATTCTGCTGTTTCTCCTTCTCATCCTCACTCCCGTAGGTGCTGATATTGGGCCGAAACCCCCGCCACCACCTGCATCTTCAGGGCTCGGAGGAGAATACCCATGGAATAGTTATCTCAAAACAGTGGATGTTGCAATCACAGCATATGACGATATTGCTCATTGCAATGGGACTTTCCTGATTGCGAACCCCAATCCCGATCCAGAAGATCTGCAATTATTCTTCGATCCCGGACAATTCCCATCCAATGCAATCATTCGAATAAATGATTCCGCAATTGGTTATAACTTAAATTTGACACTTTCCAAAGCTTCCGCTAAAATTGTCACCAATCGAG
>CAZTGJ010000229.1:0-5444 GCA_964613025.1 uncultured Thermoplasmata archaeon
TACCTTGATCAAGGTTCAATTACCAGAATTAAACACTTGGCGAAAATCGGTGTTGGTTACCGATTCCCGCCTTCCTCCCCCTATGATTATTACACATCTCGAAGGAATCAATCTCATCAATTATTTCGAATATCGAAGGAATCAATCTCATGAAATATTACACATATCGAAGTAATCAATTTCATCAATTATTTCAGAAAATACATCTCATCATATGCCCATTATTCGTTAATTATACGCCTATTATTTCCATGGATTGGCGAAACATTTATAATGATTCACCAAGGAGAATTTTTCAATGCGCACCTGCCCACATTGCGGTTCCAATATTGATTATTCGGACATCATGTGTTCCAACTGTGGAAGGCTCACTCCCGAGGAGAACGAATATCGTGCTGTTGATAAGAAGACAGTGAAATCCAGCAAAGTGAGACGTTCTCATCCGAAACGCCCACTGAAGAAATACATTTTCGTTGTCATCCTCATTCTCTTCCTCACCCTACCCCAGGCAGCTCCAAATCGGGATAGGGCCCAGGAATACCCGGGTGACCCTTCAAAGATCTGGGACGACATGAACGATCTTTGGGACAAACTCAATCCGAAATATTTCAAGGTTGCCGCTACCGCGAACTTCTTGTTGGAGCGAAGGCTGATCATTACAGCAAATGAAGGGCCTATTGATTTTTCGGTCCGGATTCCGATCCCGAAGAATGTGACCTCTGCCGACGGAACACGTATCCAGGTGGTGAAGGAGTGGAGGCGGGAGGCAGATGCAGAAGTCGAACCCCTGAACTATCAGGATCCGTGGGTTTACATTAACGGGAGTGTCCAAAATGGGGATACCGTAACCATTACAATAAGCTATGATGTTGCCACAAAAACATATGAATGGGACGACCTTTCACCCTCAAATTCAGGTACCGTTGATCAGATACCCCAGTATTTCAAGGACAAGTACAATCATGACGAGAACATGGTGAATCATGGAGACGGCGATAGACCACTCATCAACCTTTCAGCGGTAAGAGATTTCACCCAGCAGCTCACACAGAATGAATCCACAGTCTATGGCAAGGTGAAAAAGATCTACGAATATATCGTGGATAACATTTTGTATCAGGTGGGAAGTGAACCGAAAACATGCAAGGAGACCCTTGTGGGGGGGGTGGGGGATTGTGACGATATGGTGCTTCTCTTCTCGGCTATGTGCAGGGCGGTGGATATTCCAGCATATCCCGGATATGGATTCATCTCGAATACGAATTTTCAGGGATGGGGAGGACACTCCTGGGCAGTTGTTGTCATCCCGGACAAAGATGGAAATATCTTCATGCCCCATATCGATCTGCCGAACAGGAAATTCCTATGGTATGATGCCTATCGTCTTATTGAATGGACCTCAGATGGCAACGAGGAGAATCTCTCGGATTATTACTATCTGTTTCAGTCGCATGGGGGGAAGGGGATCATTGATCAGGAATGGAAGACCAATTCCCACAGTACTCAGGGTGAGAAGCTCATAAAGGCTGATTGAGTATCAGATGCCCCTCAATATTAATACCCTAGGTATTAATACACCAATAATGCTAAATAATCACTACTATACCCTAGTTACTAATACACCAATGATACCAAATAATCACCATCATATCCTAGTTACTAATATACTTATAATCCACGTACCTAGAAATTGATACACAATGAGTGATCAACGGCAATGACTCCAAAAACTTTCTGAGCACCTTATTTCAATGACGTGGCACAGAATGGACACGCGATCCAGTCCACTGAGATATCCCGGTTGCAATTCGGACATTTTGGGTCGGATCGTATGGAGGCAACATCCTTTCCTATTTCGGTGATCCTTTTTTTGAAGAGTATAGTGCTGTACTGCATGTTGTCGGGTAACTGCTGTCCTATATTGTCAGTGACATCAAAAACCCGTAACCATGCTTTATCCCTCTCCGAGTATTCCTTACCCCCGAAATCAAAATACGTCATCTCAAGTTCAATCCTGTGGAATCCGGGGTTCAGGGGTTTCAGATCCATTCTCAGATTTTTCACATCCTCGGATTTGAGAACCTCGATCTTTCTCTCCCCCCGTAACCTGACGGGGCCATGGATCTTGATCATGATATCCCGGGAGTCAGCCTTTCCGGTATTTGCAATATTGAAGTGAATGGGACTCCACTTCCCGGACTGGCAGGGCGAATCCGTTCTCACCACATAGGAAAAAACTGGTCGATTCTTGCGAATGGTGGCATCAGCAAGGGATCTGGCCCGGATCGCCATAGCAAGCCCTTTCATGTAGTTTTCCTTCTCCAGCTCTGCGGAAGCTCCTTCATGCAGGGATCTGACCTGTGTGGCATCGGTACCGAAATTCTCAAGTTTTACGATACTCTGGCGTGCCTCCTCCAGGTAGTTCTCGAAAAATTCCAGGCTGTCGAACAGATATAGGACCCCGTTTCGAAGTCCTGCGGTTATGAATCTTCCCCTGGACCCCACTGCAACGGTCTCTACCCATTGGGGTGTGCGATATTTCCAGAGAATGCGTCCGTTCTTGTCATAGTAGATGAGTTCGTTATCCCGGGAGCCGCTGATTATGGATCCCCCCTTCGTGGAGATCTCCAGACCGCGGACCTCATGCTCACCAGTTGAATGATGCCAGAGTTGCTTTCCGTTCTGGTCGAAGAGGGTCACTTCCCCCTCCCCCCCTGCCGCGATCTGATCACCCGAAGGAGATAGTGCTACCTTGCGCACCGGGCTCTCGCATTTTCTCTTCCACAACCGTTTTCCGTTCCTATCGAAGAAATAAAGGTGGCGGTCAAAGGATCCCGCAGCAATATATTTTCCTCTGGTCGTCATCTCCACATCCATGACCACACTTCCGGTCTCATGATACCACAGGAGGTCTCCGAGTCGGTTGAAGAAATAGACCCTTCGATCGTTTGACCCGATTGAAACATACTCTCCCTTCATGGAAAGAGCCACTGCGGTCACGGAACCCTTGGTCCGATATTTCCAGAGAAGTTTTCCTGATGTATCCAGAAAATATACATGATCGTCATTGGAACCCACAACAAGGTATTCCCCACCTGCGGATATGGATATGTCACGCACCGAATCCTCTGTCCTGAACTTCCAGAGCAGATCACCACTGCTGTCAAAGAAATACACATGATTATCGTACGACCCTGCGGCCATGAACTTCCCATCAAAGGAGATTGCCACATCCCTCACGGTATCGCCGGTGAGGTAGCTCCACAAAAGGGTTCCCTTCCTATCAAACAGGTAGACCTTGTAGTCAAAGGAGCCAACTATGATATATTCACCATTGGCTGAGGTATCCACATCGCGAATTGTGTATCCGGTCTCTCGCTTCCACGCTTCTTGTATGTCCATGCCATTTCCTTCCGCGTTTTCCCTTCTTTACACTTCATTTCATTTCTTGTTTTCCTTCCAGTCTTTCTTACACTTCATTTCATTTCTCGTTTTCCTTCCAGTCTTTCTTACACTTCATTTCATTTCTCGTTTTCTTTCCAGTCCTTCATACACTTTATTTCATTTCTTCTTTTTTCTTCCGGTCCTTCTTTTATTCCTTTCTTCACTAGTCAATCCAAAGCAATCCTCTTTTTTTTCCTCTCCTTCTTCACAGGGAATCCATTGGAACCTGTGTAGCTTTCCTGAGATACTCTTCTCCCTCCAGGGGACCGGATGCAAAGATCACATCATCTGCTTTCAGTATGGTATCCCGTTCCGGACCGTAGATCCAGTTCTTTCCCCGTTTCACCGCATTGATCCACATCCCCGTGTTCTCTGCGATCCTCAGTTCTCCCAGTGTCTTTCCGTTGAGGATGGAAACAGAGGAAATGGTGAGTTTTGTCACCACCGCATCGGATTCATGAACCGACATCTTCAGAATAGGATGAGGTTCCACATCCCGCAACACCACATTTGCGATATCGAATGCAGCATCAGCGATCATCTCCAGGCTCCCACCAAGCCTGATGTATGCCAATGCCCGGTTCACATCTTTGGTCCGGATCGTTCTGTCGGTGATCTTGCGCTGCAGATGGCGGTTCATTTTATCCATCTTCTCTTCCAGCTCGGCAATTTCCTCCGCGATCTCACTGTTGTTGTAGAGGAGGGCAGAATAGGCAAGATCCACCATCAATTCAGAACTGTCCTTCATTTCTACGAGGAGGTCCTCAGGGGACATATCCTCTACTGGAGTTTCCTCCGTTGAGTCGATCATATTCTCATCTCGTGAACATCATTTCATTAAAAAACCTTTCTCCCTGTTTCTACTCGATATTGCTGTCTGCTCCCAGCAATTCGTATCCCTTGCATCTGGCAGAAATAATACCTGCGTATTGTAAGCATTTTACCATACTCCTCTCAGATATCAGGAATATCCCAGTGAGGTATTCCTCCCTGCTACCCGAAACTGAGAAATGCAAATATTCAATTACGTGAAACCGATATCTCCAAGATGATCGGCAATGGCCCGAGCAGCCGAGAACTGGGAAAATTCGGTTTCAATGGTGTCCGATGCAGCAACGATATCACACACTGCAAGCTTCTCACGGGCTTTCCCGATGAAGAGACCGTGGGTGCAGATGGCATACACCTTCAGAGCCCCCTTTTCCTTGAGTCGGGAGGTTGCTTTTGCAATGGTCCCTCCCGTGGAGATGATATCATCCACAATGGCAACACGTTTTCCATCCACCGATGCGGAAGCCGGGGCCATCTCAACGGTCTCTCCGTCGATCCTCCTCTTTTCAAGGTGATCCCATTCCGCATCCATCCGTGCGGCAACCGATTCAGCCATGTGCCGTGCCCCCTTGTCCGGTGCCATGATCATGTCCGGAGGCTCCTCAAGGGAGGAAAGGAAATCTGCTATGACCGAATAGGTGTCAATATTCGATCCGCTGGAAAGGCTGTACTCGATTACCGATTCCTTGTGGAGATTCGCAACTGCGAAGTGATCGGTGTTCCCGGATAAGGCTGTGATCACGGCTCGTGCACTGAGTGATTCCCCGGGCTTGAACTTCTTGTCCTGGCGTGAATATCCGAGATAAGGAATGATGGTTGCAACCTCGGCGGCTTCGTCCCGGACCGCATCCTGCAGGAACAGGGTCTCAACGATATTTTCGTCGGGATAGGCCGAGTTCACGATGACAACCTTCTCCCCATCTACATCATCGAGCACCCGGACATAACATTCCTTGTCCGGGAAGCGCATGATCTCCACGTTCAGCAGTGAGGCTCCGGTGATCTTCGATAGTTCCTTGGCGATATTTTGGGAGGCACTTCCTGCTACAATCAACATGGCGACTCACTCCGGCATCCTCTGTCCGGCAAACGAGGTATAAAAATTTGATGGAGCAATCAGTATCTCCGAATGACTGGTTGTCCTGAGATAGGATCACCTAACAACCCGT
>CAZTGJ010000230.1:0-5408 GCA_964613025.1 uncultured Thermoplasmata archaeon
ATGTGTACTTTCCAGTGTAGGAGGGCTTCAGATCACTGAACTCTTACAAAAAACCAATACAATTAAATAGCGCAACCCTTTTCTTCTTTTCCAAAAAACCAGTATATCATCAAAACACAAAGGCAGGTGAAAAGACCAATGGCTCTGAGGATGGTTGAACTGTTCCTTCCCAACGTTGCGGAGAAACGCGTTGATGAAGTATTCGGTGCGGAGGTCTACCATATCGTCTGGAAGGACATGATCTCCGACAACCAGATGCTCCTCAGGATTCTCATCCCCTCCGAGGTCACCCAGGATCTAATGGACATCGTTGAACGGGAATTCTCCATGATCGAGGGGATGCAGGTGGTGATCCTCCCTGTTGAGGCTGCCATTCCAAAGATCCCCGAAGCGAAGGAGGAGATCACGCTGCAGAAGGAGTTCCCATTCCTTCATATTCCCGAGCTCCAGTCTGCCAAAGTAGCGCGACAGGAGCTGGTGGAGGACATCGAGGATTCCATCAAGTTCTCCTGGATCTACATTATCATGGTTATCCTCTCCACTGTGGTGGCGGCCATCGGCATCCTCAGGGACAGCGTGGCCATCATCATCGGTGCCATGGTGATCGCTCCTCTTCTCGGTCCCAATGTTGCTCTCTCCTTTGCCACAACGGTTGGTGACATCGATCTGGCTCGGCGGGCAACAAAGGCGAATCTGGTTGGACTCCTCACTGCTCTTGCCATGGCGACATTTTTGGGATTTGTGGTCGAGGTGAACACTGATCTCAACGAAATCTGTTCCCGCACCGAGGTGAGTCTCGGGGATATTGCCCTGGCTTTGGCTGCAGGAAGTGTGGCGGTGTTCTCTCTCACGTCACAGAAGTACAGTGCTCTCATCGGGGTCATGGTGGCGGTTGCTCTTCTCCCTCCTCTGGTGGTGTTCGGACTTCTGCTGGGAACCGGGGAATGGGAGGATGCCTTCGGTGCCATGCTCCTGCTCCTCACCAACATCATCGGGATCAATCTTGCAGGGGTGCTGACATTCATGCTCCAGGGCATCTACCCGGACAAATGGTGGGAGGCGGATCAGGCGAAGAAAGCTACCAAGGTTGCTATTTGCCTCTGGTCTTTCCTGCTCATCGTGCTTGCGGTGATCATCATTCTTGCCAAACCGAGCTAAAAGAAGTGGAACAAAATACCGACCTGAAAAACTTAGTGCTGAGAGAGAATGATATGGAAGAGAGGGTAAAAATGATATGGAAAAGAATGTAATAGATAATGTGGGGAAAGAGGAGGGGGAGAAGTGGGAAGAGGGAGAGGGAAGAAAGTTGTGGACAGGATGTTGGGGACAGTTGGAGAACAGGGTAATAGTAAAATATGGAGACGTCAGGGAAAGCATAACGGGGGGCGGGGGAAAGGGGGTGGGGGGGAAGGGGATACCGGAAATTATGCGAAAGATCAGCCGAACCGTGCTCCTGAAACGGTCTGAGCGATATCCATCCTGTTGATGAGCCTGAGACTTGGGATAGCAGCAATGACAGCAAGGAATATTGTGAGGATCACGACTGTGAAGTAACCGATCCAGTCCGAAAGGGTCAAGGTGGTCTCGTATAACGGGAAGAATTCCTTGTATGCTTCTTCGTACACAACGAGGAACAGGTACGTGAGAGGAGCGCCAAGGATCCCCCCCATAGAAACCAGGAGAACGATCTCGGCATAGATACTCTTCGCGATCTCCCATCTGGAGTATCCGATGGCCCTGAGCTGACCATACTGTGGAAAACGTTCGAGAACACCGATGAACACGGTGTTCGCAAGGGTTGCGGCTGCGATTGCAACACCAATGAGACTGAACATGTAGATCATTTCTGTAAAGCTTGACATGAACTCAAGGAAACCGGATTTCGCTCCTTCCCTGGTGGAGATCTGAGAGACCATGGGAGACTCGCTCATTGAATCCTTGACTTCATCGCTTTCCCCTGAACCGACCTTTGCGTACATCCCAATGAAGACCGGTTCACCTGAGATGGCTTCCAATGCAGCAAGATCAATGATGATCTCCCCGAGAACGTCTTGTACAATACCGACGATTGTCAGTTCGACCGAACTTTGGGATGCTCCGAGCCGGATCGAGTTCCCCACAGCAATTCCATTATCATCAGAAAATGTGCTACTCACAAGAGCCTGATCCGAAGAAACGAGACCTTTCCCTTCTATGAAATTGTATCGATGTAGCGTCTGACCGGAGTCGAGACCTCCAACAATGGTGGTTATGTTCCCTCCATCACGCTCCACCGCTCCCTGTATACGTGCTATGTAAACCTTCTCAACAATCCTTTCATCATTCAATTCATCGGCAGCCACCCGATCGATGGGAAGTGAATACTCCACAAGAATATCCCATTTCTCGTACTCATCGATCGAATCATTAATGGAGTTGGTGAGCGAGCCCCACATCAGGATCGGGAGGCCTCCGACGAGGATGGAAAAGGCCAGGGCTACTGCAGTGAATGATGTGCGGACACTGTTCCTTTTCATGGTTCGCATGGTATAACGAAGGATGTAAGGCACCTTCAATGGAGATCGCTTTGCAGGCGTATGGGATGTGGGATCAGTTGGATCACTCGTCCTCTGATCGCCTGAAGAAATGTGACTGGAAAGCATCAGTTTTCCTTTCTTGTAAGCTTTCATGATCCTCCGTTCACTTCGGGGAGTACCTCGAATAGCATCCTGAGGCTCCATTGAAACGGTATCCCACACTGCAATACCAGAGGCAAGAAGGGCGGTGATCGGGCCAAAGGTAAGACCGATGAGTACAGCCTGAAGGTCAATCGTGATAGTGGAGGGATCGGTCCCCAGGAGAAGGGACACATACCATCGGGCCATGGCGTTTGAAAGAGGGATACCAACAATAATGCCTGCCAATGAACCACCGATACCAATGAGAAATGCCATGTACAGGTAGGAGATCAGGACTGATCGTTTTGAATAGCCGAGTGCCCTGAGGATGCCGATCTCTTTTCTCTGCTCCTGGACGATCCGGGCAAAGGAAACGTAGACGATGAAAAAGGCAACGAGGAGGATAATGAATGCAAAAACTGCTGCAAACGTTCCTCCCTGCTTGAGATCCTCCTTCACGAGATGGTATCCGTAGACCTCATCCCGTGGGGTGGAGTACAGAATGAGGTCCGGTGCGAGTTTCTCATCGATGTCCTTGATGACCGCCTCATTGTCAGCTGAGTCATCAAAAAGGAACACAAATTCATTCACTTCATCCTCATCGAGATCATATGCTTCGCGAAGCCAGGGGGAAGGAACGAACAGCACTGCCCAATCTCCCGGATAGGGAAGGATCGCATTCGGATTGATCGGAAGCAGAAGGTATTCCGGACTAAGGACGATACCGATGATCGTAAGGATAACCTCGCCATCTTCGGTGAGAATGGTAATGGTATCTCCCAAATCGATGTCCTCGGTCTCAGCAAAGTTACGCTCGATCAAGGCGGTCCCATTCCAGTCTGTGGGATGGAAATAGGAACTATCGCTGTCTATCATCTCGAGGATGTTGATCCCGGGTCTGGAGCCAGGATCGATGCCGTAGAGTGATGCACCTGATTCACCATCTCTCCCTCTGTTTGAAAAGTGGATCCGTGTTGAGACCTGCTGGCGGGTTTCCACACTTTCCACTCCGTCGATAGCCGCAAGTTCTGTTGCCGAATTCTCGTTCGCTGAGTGTACATGGACAAGGTAATCGTTCAATTCCAATTCATCGACCTTGTCCTCCAGAGCCCGTTCAGTATTCGGAACCATGCCAGCAAGAGAAATGTAGAAAGCAACGGAGATAATGATCAGGATAGAACTACCAATTGCCCGGTACTTCGTCTTAGCGAGTTCCCGGTTCATTCTTCTGAAAAGGTAATTGTTCATTTGTTCACCCTGGTCCCCATGATCTTCTATCGTTACCGGTCCGATTCGCTTCTTTATTTATTCGATACTCAGGATCTTTCCCGATCTGAGGGAGATCGTCCGGTCTGCAAGCTGGGAGGCTCCGCTCCAGTGGGTAACTGCAATTATGGTAGTTCCGGTCTCCTCATTCATATCCTTGAGCAGATCCCATACCTCATCGCTCGTCTCTGCATCGAGGTTCCCTGTGGGCTCATCGGCGAGAAGTATCTTGGGTTCCATAGCAAGAGCCCGGGCTACTGCGACTCGCTGTTGTTGACCTCCGGAAAGCTGAGATGGATATTTCTGCATCATATCTCCAAGGCCCACCATTTCAAGGTATTTCGAAGAGCGGGCCCGGAGTTCGGCAGGGTCCTTCACTTTCAGAGCAAGTCCGATCTCTACATTCTCGATGACGTTGAGTGCTGGAAAAAGATTGAAAAACTGGAACACGAGTCCGATGTTCTTGGCCCTGAACTTGGCCTTCTCATCCTCATCCAATGAAGATATGTCTGTCCCATCGACCGTGACAATCCCACTTGTGGGTGTGATCAGGCCGGACATGATATTCAGCAGTGTGGTCTTTCCGGAGCCGCTCTGTCCAAGCATGATGATGAATTCTTTCTCCTGTATCTGAAGGGAAACGTCATTGACAACCTTGACGGTTCCCGTTCCTGCTGGATATTCCTTGGTGATATTATCGAGTTTCACTACGGGTTCCATGACCACCCTCCGGGTCGTTTCTGTGTTCGCATCAGCTCATTTGGATTCATCCGGAATCATATTCGTCCGAAATGAAAATGCTGTCGAATTTGGCTGACTTGGAGGGTGTATCATGGGTTATATTTCTGTCGATGTGTTCCAGTATGAGTCCCATTCGAGGGAACTCACCCTCATTCGCCGATCCGATTGAACAGTGACTGCCTGGGTACCCCGGTCATCTCTCTGATGGCAAGGGTCTCCCGTTCATTGCTCTTGATCAGAGAGTCCAGAAGTTCCGGGGTGGAATGCACCTTGATGAAGGATTTTCCTTCCCTGGTCACGGTCTCAATGATCCTGTTGCTCAGCGAGACCTTGTAAGCGCGACCGGTTGGAACCGGTACTTCGGTATACTCGATCTTGCTCTCAAGCATATTGTCCTGGATCGCTTCGCGGAGCACGTTCCTCTCGGCCTGAAGGCCGTCCATCTTGTCCTTGAGAATCTCGTAGGATTCCAGCAGTTTGATGAGCTCTGCGCCGGGATCTGACGCCTCGGTATGTTTCGAGTCGAAATCGACATCTTCGAGGGTGTTCATTTCGGTTGGCATCGAATCTATGTTTTGTTCTACTTCGGTTTCTGACATATTGATCTCCTCAATTTCTTTGTCTTGGACGGCTTCTTCGGCCATCCGTGGAATGGATGAAACCCTAGGTTCTATAAATATTCATTTGAAATATCAGTATCTCCGAAAGGATTTTGAGAGATACTTCAGTCAGGTTTAACATTTT
>CAZTGJ010000231.1:0-5389 GCA_964613025.1 uncultured Thermoplasmata archaeon
TACGGGTTGTTAGGTGATCCTATCTCAGGACAACCAGTCATTCGGAGATACTGTGATCATGCGAAAAAGGGTCTTGTGGGAAGGGGGGAGGAGGAGGATTTCCTCTTCCGGGTGAAGAACAACGGACAGGCCGAAGATGAAGTGAGCTTGACCATTACCGGAATCCCTAGTGACTGGGAGGCGGAAATATTTGAATACTACACTGAGAGAGATGGGGGTGGGGGAAAAGGTGGTGCCGATGAGAATCCAGTGGACATCATCATCCTCGCAGAAGAAGAAGAACGGATCATGATCTGCAGGGTGAAACCTGCTCTATCACAGGGTGCTGCGAATACCGGACATCTCAAGATAACCGGGACATCAACGAACAATGAATCGGTCCAGGATATGATTTTTCTGAATGTCACTCGCCATTGGGGGGTCGTACTCTCACAGAGTGTGGATAGCAGGATTCTTCAGTCGCTGGTTCCGGATGAATATTTCACCTTTGACATACTTGTGGAGAATCGGGGAAACGAGGATAGGACCTTTTCCCTGGAGCTGGAAGATTCGGTGCTGGTACATGAGGGATGGGAAGTGGAGCTGGAAACGGTTACGGTTACTATTCATGAGGGTGAGGAGGCCAGTGTTCCTATCACGATCAAGCCGTACAGGGATACTCCGTGGAGCGATGAGGGATACCGGCTGGGCATCTCAGCCGAGGACCAGGAGGACCCCTCCATACGATATCAAACGGAGATCGCATTGAACGTTGAGCAAATCTATGATCTGGAAATGTTCATATTTCCATGGGAAACCATCGAGATAGGTCCTGGTGAAACCAAAAATTATCAGATTTATGTGGAAAACACCGGGAACACGGAAGTACATGTAATCCTTGAAGTAATATGGGATAAAATCGATTGGAAAGTGCAATTGGACGAACATGTTAAATTACTGGAGGCAGGTGAATGGACAGAATTCTCCCTAAGGATTGAAACTCCCGAGGATGCCGAACACGGTGACAGTTGCTCAATTACCATCAGTTCACAACCTATGTTACACCCCCAACAATCGCAGCAGGATACGATTGTACTGACTGTGATGGGGTCCCCCCCGCCTCCCCCGCATCAGGAAAACGAGTATTATTTCGTGCTCATCGTTCTCTCGGGAGTGATCGCAGTAGTCGTTATCCAGTATATGAAGTCACGCCATTGGGAGTAGCTGCCTCTATATAGATCCCTCAACTTCCTTCCCCCTGCCATCCTCCGCCTCTGCCATCATCTTCTGAGCTATTCTCCCTCACCCTCTACCTAGCCCCTTCTCCCCTGCTTCCTGCGTCCCTATTCCTGTTTCCCCACGTCCTCCCCACATTTCCCATGGTCCCTCTCCCACTTCTCTTGTTCACCACTCACTCACTCACACCTTTGCACATTCCCCTCCTTTCCTTCCCCCTTCCACCACATATATCATACCATGCATTCATGCTACAACATTTTGCCGGAAACTTTTTGAATAATCTACAGAACCTTGGACTATGCATGAAAGATCATACCTCAACAGACTTGAAACTGCTGAGCATTTCTTTACTCTCGCACTAAGCTGCCTCATGATCCTCATGATGCTTGTACCAACACTTGCACAGGTAGGTGGAGAAGCGAATTCTCCCAGCAGGGAAGAAAAGGATTCCCTCATCTGGTGGGAAAATACCCGAATGGATCGTGATGCAAACCATATTCATGATGCCCTGGATATTGCCCTCTGGCAGCAGGTTTTCGTTGAGGAGGGAAGGATAGACGTTCTGGTCGATTTCGACCACCTCCCCACAGCAAAGGATGAGCAGAATCTCAGGGATTCCGTGGATTTCATCCAGTCCTTCAGATTTCACTGGATCGATATCATCGCCGGGTCTGTACCGGTGAAGAACATCCCAGCGCTGCTGGAGGTTCCCGGTGTGGTATTCCTGAGCCTGGACGCTCCGGTGGAGGTGCTCATGGATGAGGTTGTTCCCGAACATCATGTGGACGAAGTGTGGAACCTCGGCTACACAGGTGAGGGAATGACAGTTGCGGTGATCGATACCGGCATCGATGCCACCCATGTGGGCATCAATGATTTCGATGACGATCCCTCAACAAATGATCCCAAGGTCATAGCATTCTATGATGCTATCAATTCCCCGGACCAGAAGAACGGATCTACCACTCCTTATGATGATCACGGACACGGTTCCCACTGTGCCGGGATCTCAGCAGGCACCGGAGAGGATTCCATTCCCGAGAACGGACCTGAGGATAATACATTCAGGGGAGTTGCTCCCGGAGCCAACCTTATCGGTGTGAAGGTTCTGGATGGTGGGGGAAGCGGAAGTTTCGCCCAGGTTATGGCAGGCATGGAATGGTGCATTGATCACCGGGAAGAGTTCAACATCCGGGCTGCCACTATGAGCCTTGGAGGGGTCTGGCTCATCGAGCTCACCCAGGAAGAGGAGGAAAGGATCTCCACCCTGGCGAATACCATGATCCACGAAGGCATTGCTCTGACCATTGCCGCTGGGAACAGCGCCACCTACGGATCCATCGGGACCCCGGGAAATGCCAGGGACGTCATCACTGTGGGAGCTACGGAGAAGAACAGGAACACTGCCGTCTACTCCAGCCGCGGCCCCACATCCGAGGGGCTTATCAAACCCAACGTTGCGGCGATCGGTTCCAGTGTCATGTCAGTTCAGGCGAACAGTGGGAACGGTTACACAGGAATGAGCGGCACCAGCATGGCAACTCCGGTTGTTGCCGGGATCATGTGTCTCCTTCTGGAAGCAAATCCCGATCTTGATCCCTTAACCTTGAGAAGTGTCCTTGAATACACAGCGGAGTTCAGGTGGGTAACCCATCCGATCCAGCCCAACAATGATTACGGGTGGGGATTCGTGGAAGCCGACGCAGCTCTGGAAGAAGTGGTGAAGATCGATGCAAGCCTGAATATCACCATCGACCCTGCGACCCCGACCCGCGTGTATGTGGGAAATGGGACCTAGGGAAACCAGACCCGGTATCTCGGATACATGGACGAGGAGATCAATTTCCTTGTGGAAGGAAACGTCAGCGGTCTGGAATGGAGACCGGTGAACGGGAGTAGCTGGATCAGGGTGAACCAGATGGAGGAAGGCGTTATCGGACTTCCCCTACATGAGCACAGTATCCTTCCCGGGAACCACAGCCTCTGGGTACGGGTCTACAGTCCGGATGGTGTGAGTGCACCACTCTATATTCTTCTGGAGGTCGAGGAAGCCCGTGAGACGGATGGTTCTGAAGACGGGATTAATGCGATATATTACGGATTCCCTGTGGTGATCGTCATTGCTCTGTTGGGCGTGTGGCTGGTCATGAACCAGAGAAAGCAGGAAGATGATTCCGAACTGGACGATGATCCCGAGATCGAGTTATCGGAAGAAGAAGTATTCTAGGTTAGAATATTGATTTCATTATTAATGATTTCAGAGTGATTTCATTTATTACTGGTCAGGGATTTCATTTACCTAGGATGGGGATAGTGATTTTGATATGCCCTGATTTCAGGGGAAGCTGAAATCCTTCAGAACATTATAGATGGGTCCCTGGGGGGTAAGGGTGCTCTGCATCAGATGAAAGCCCTCCACATTGAGTGAGCCAAATTCATGATCCAGATATCTTTCGAGGAGTTGCCTTCCATTTTTTGCCCCCTCATGGAACTTGATCCTTCCAATAGTTAGATGTGCTCTGAATGATTGTGGTTTTTCATCCTGCTTTTTCGGGAGAGTCGTTATGATATCTTCAGCAAGTGCTGACAGTTCAGGACTCTCCATCCCGATCCAGGCCACCCTCATATTGTTCATGTTGGGAAATGCACCGACCCCTGAAAATCGTACTTCGAGAGGGGAGTGTCGCCGGGTTACCTGGGTGAGTAGATCAATGATCTCGGGAACGTCTCTCTCTTCGTCGATATCTCCCAGGAACTTCAGGGTAAGATGGATGTTCTCGGCCCGTACACCCCGGATTCCCCTTATCTTCCCCATCTCCCGGGCAAAATGCTCGATCTCCGGCATTTCCAGAACAGGTACTGCCACAAAGCTCCGTATCATTCCCATGTTAGATCACGTTCCATTTTCACAACATATAATTATGATCGTAAATCATTTTCACCCTTCCCCAACTCTTCTTCTCAGGTTCCCTGCGCATCCTCTCATTCCTCCATCCCAAATTCCTGCACACCTTCATTATTCCCTCCCTTTTCTCCCCTTCCAGTCTTCTTGCCCTTCCCACTCCACCTTCCTCTTCCCTTCTTCCCTCCACTAGCTCCACCGTTGGGAGGTCGTCTCGTAGTTTTCATTGGCCCTCCGCAGATCGGGCAGTCGGGATACTCCTTTGATTGATATGCACCGCAGTACCGACATCTGAAATACCACGTCTGGACACGGGTTATTCCTTTCTGGGCGATGGGTCTGTACTCGATCCCAAGCACGGCCGCTGTGTTCTGCATGGAGTAATCGTCGGTGAGAAGAATGCCTTTCAGCTCGTAGGTAAGGGCAAGAAGATGGATGTCCGGATTTGAGAGCCTGGACAGATCTCCGGTCTGCTTCCCCACCTCTCTGATGTGGTCGATGGAGGCGTCCGAGGGAGTTACCACTGACAATCCGACTGCCTGGGAAAAAAGAAGCTCCTTCCTCTCTGGTTTGACCTCGTCCACCACCTGTGGGACTGTGTACAGCTCACCATCAGGGAGCTGAAAGCCGGAGAGAAAGAATGAACTATCCAGAATGAAAATTGCGGATGTACCTGGCATGAACAGGATGAAATGAGTTGAGAGAATTCGCTCTCAGATACCAAGCATGTTGATGGCGGTCTTCTGCCCGATGTGCTTCTTCACAAGATCGAGGATCTTCGTCATGTCGTCCACGGTCTTGGCTTTGAGCTCGGCTTCCCTGAAGATCTCCCTGTACTTGGGATCCACTAGCTGGATCATATATTCGAGAGCGACACTGAGCTTGATCATTTTCTCATTCTTGAACACTTCCTGCTCTATGTCCGCAAGGATTTCATCAACGCTAAGATTTCGGGCCATAGGTTCATCCATTAGTTTGCCTCCGGCTAATTTGTTGAAGCACAGGTGGAGATATAATTAAAGCTTTCGGCCTGTCCGTCTGTTTGCGGCCAGTCCTTGGACTGTCACCCGGTTCGTTTCCCCCTCCTCCTCCCCCCTCGATTCCATGATTTCGGGCTTCTCATGGAAGCAACTTCGCAGCACTCTACGAACCAGAAACACCTCCTATCCCTTCCACTAATTGACCCGCAATGTCATTTTATTCCATTGCCACCCACCCACCCACCCGCACAACGAACCTCACTCCCACCCATCACTGCTTCCCCCCCAT
>CAZTGJ010000232.1:0-5372 GCA_964613025.1 uncultured Thermoplasmata archaeon
TCTCTTCATATCTCAAGGGTGAAAATGGCCGCAACGCTTGTTGGCGGTAATACTCGTACACCCGGATGGTATCCCCATCCTCGGCGGCATCGATGGCATCCTGGATCGAGCTGAAATCCCCGCCTCCCGGATCATCATCCACTGTGAGCACAGCCCCCTCCCCCCTTCCCGCAGAGAGCAAAATGAAAAATAGAACGAATAAGAAGAACGACCCAAGAAGCCAATCAATCCTCTTCTCTACTCCAGTTTTTTCGTTCATGAATCTCGGATAATCCTTCACGTGCTGGTAATTAAATATTTCTTTTTTCGGATCGAAGCCGAGAATCAATCCGGCGATGCAACCTCACCACATATTCATCCGCGTAAATCTGGTCCAATCCACTTCATCCGTGTTCCCCGTCGCATTCAGCACTCAAATCCCTATCACAATTTTTAATAACCGAAACCGGAAACTGACGCCAGTGACGGGAGAGTATCCCGTAGGAAATGTGCCTATGACCGGTCTTTCCGTGAGGTGAATCCATAAACAAGTGTACACGAAGTGATTACATGACGAAAAATATGTACGATTATATTGGAGACGCCTGGAAAGTCCCAAAAAAGGGCTATCTGAAGGAACTCAACTGGCAGCGGAAGATCCAATGGAGAAAGGAGACTGCCATTGTCCGCCTCGACCACCCCACCCGTCTCGACAGGGCACGAAATCTCGGTTACAAAGCAAAACAGGGGTACGTTGTCGTAAGGGTCAGGGTACGGAGAGGAGGCATGCGGAAGCATACGATCAGACACGGAAGAAGAGCAAAGAGAAAGGGGATCAGCAAGATCACCATGGGGAAGTCCATCCAGCGCATTGCAGAGGAGCGTGTGAACAGACACTACCCAAATCTTGAGGTTCTGAACTCCTATTGGGTCGGTGAGGATGGCCGTCACAAATATTACGAGGTCATTCTGGTGGATCCATTTCACCCCGTCATCGAGAAGGATCCCAAGATCAAGTGGATCATGGCCTCCCAGCATACAAGGAGGGTGTACCGTGGTCTCACCTCCGCAGGAAAGAAAGGCAGGGGCCTGAGGAACAAGGGGAAGGGCGCCGAGAAGGTCAGACCCACCCAGCGGGCCCACAATAAGAGGCTCAAGTAAATCTCACTGTTCCGGCTGAATTCATCCAAGCCGATCATCGATTTTAATATTCGATCGGTGGTCGGTTTTCCAATGTTTTCAATCGATCACATCAATCATCTATCATTTATTCGCCCATCGATCAATCATCTATCATTTATTCACCCATTGATCATCCATCGATCATAATACCCAACCATTGATCATTTACTCAATCACGTATCTTATCCGCGGTTACCTTACAATAACTTTGATAAATACTATCAGGTTCTGGTGTTGATATGGTATTTCCCGACGTTCAGTCAACAGCGGTAAAAAGTTTCAAGCTCACGAGAGTAGGAATCAGAGGACTGCACAAACCCGTTGTCATACAGCGTCCCGGACGTGAAGTCGTACTCCACCCCGAGATCAATCTCTATGTGGATCTTCCTTCCCATCTCAAAGGGTCTCACATGTCGCGAAACGCTGAGATCATCTGCGAGATGGTGGATACCAGCATCAGGAAACCAGATACCAGCCTGGAGCACCTCTGCGCGGATATTGCCAGGGAATTGCTGAAGCGGCACGAGTATGCCTCGGTTGCGGAGATCGATATGACCGCAGACTATTTTCTGGAACGCCCCTCTCCAACCGGCAAGATGAGTCTGGAGAAGTTCAAGATCCTGGCCAAGGCAGAAGCCCAACGGAACGGTGAGGTCAAACGTAGTATCGGTGTCGAGGTCATTGGCATGACCGCATGCCCGTGCGCTATGGAGACCACCCGTTCCATCCTGAGCGAGAACCACCCGGAGATCGACTTCACGAGTTTCCCATCCATTTCCCACAATCAGCGGAACGTCACCTCTCTTGTTCTGGAGTTCCAGGAGAAGAGCATGGTGGAGGCAGATGATCTCATAGATCTCGTGGAAAGCTCGTTGAGCAATCCCACCCATGAGATATTGAAACGAAAGGATGAGGCATTGGTCGTCATCAATGCACATAAGAATCCAAAATTCGTCGAAGATGTTGTACGGGACATTCTCGGTGAACTCCTTCATAAATATCCGGATCTTCCAGAAGAAACCATCGTTACGGTGAGGAGCGAGAGCGAGGAATCTATTCATAAACACAATGCTTTTGCAGAGCGGGTGACCTGTATCCGGGAACTTAAAGAATAGTTAAGGGTTAGTATTGGTATTGGAATAATGACGATCTGAAATTCTGCATTCCCATTCCCTCCTTGATCTTCCCTTTTTCTTCCCACTTCCATCTCCTCTCCTTTTTCTTCTTTCCTCTTCCTTCCTACTTCCCTCTTCTCTCCCCTTTCATCCTCCTACCTTCTTTCCCCCTCCCCTTTTTTTCTTCCATCTCCTCTCCTTTTCCTTCTTTCTTCCTCCTTCCCTCTTTTCTCCCCTTTCCTCCTCCTACCTTCTTTCCCTCTCCCCCTTTTTTCATCTTTCTCCTTCCATCTTTCCTCCTCCTACCTTCTTTCTTCCTCCTTCCCTCTTTTCTCCCCTTTCCTCCTCCTACCTTCTTTCCCTCTCCCCCTTTTTTCTTCTTTCTTTCTCATTCTTCCTTTTTTCACTACCATAAAGATATATATCATTTCATAAGAATCCGCTGGAATTACTATGGACGTTAATTACGATACAAACAAGTACGATAACAAGAAGTACAACTACAAAGGATTCGTGATTCTCCCGAAACGTTTACACATTTGAATCAATCGAGAAATACCACAATTGAGTGACCAACATGTTTACCACTTCAATAATCATCATAGTACTGATCATCATTGGACTGATGGTGATGTTGAAGGGTGATTACCCTGTTGTGGGAGTGCTTATCCTCACCAACATCACAGTCTTTTTCGTACAATGGCTGCAGTACAATTTCAGTAAAGGTGATAGCGGGTATCTGATGGAGCTGGGATTCAGTGCCGAGACCCTGGTATCGGGTTCCCAACCCTGGACATTGATCACCAATATGTTCGTTCATGGTGGCTTCCTTCATATTCTGGGGAACATGCTTTTCCTTGCTCTTCTGGGGATGCCCTTCGAAGATCGCATTGGCAGCAAGAAGTTCGCCATCATCTATTTCTCCTCTGGTATCGCGGCAAATATTATCGATGCCCTCATTACCATCCTCAGGTTCGGGGGTGACAGTTTCGAGGCAGAGATCATTGGCATTGGAGCATCGGGTGCCATCTTTGGGATCATGGGTGCCTTTGCCGTTCTCTATCCCAGGGATGAGATTCCCATGATTCTTGGACCAATATTCCTATCCCATGTACCCGTATTCGTTGCTGCCATGAGCTACGGACTCTTCGAGGTCTTTGCCACCTATGTTTCCCCTGCGGATAATATCGGGCATGTTGCCCATGTGGTTGGATTCGTTTCCGGGGTTGCTCTTGGTCCCATGATCGCCCAGGTGCGGGAACGGCAGGTGTCGAAACGGGATTATGGGCTTCTCCGAGAACTACTGAAATCTTCTGGAAACGCTGGACTTGAAAATACCATTGACAAGCTGATTAAAGCGGAAATTCCTGAGGTGAGGGAGGCATGGTGGGAGAACCTGCTGAAGAAGGCAGTGTGTCCCCAGTGTGGGAATGATTCAGGTGCGGCAGGTGGCGGGGGCCTGGGAGAAGGGGGACATGGACTCAAATGCGAGAAATGTGGGTATGTGCTGGATTTGAGGAAGAGGAAAGGGTGATGTTGGCACTATGAATAAGTTCTTACTTAAACCTTTGTTTACCAGAAATAAAATTCAGTTTTAATTATAGCTAACCATGGGTAAAGTTTGACTTAAGGCATGCCGTAACACATATTAAGCAGGACAGAATTCCGGTTTTATGGATTCGGAATATACAATCAGGTTGATCCACGAATATAATCCAACACTTATTGGTAAGACACTTTCCGTTCCTCGGTTCAAACGAGAGCTGTATAAGGATATTAATCGCTGGATGGACAGAAAACAGGTAATCGCAATTGTTGGTCTGAGGAGGACAGGGAAAACTACCCTTATGAGTCAGCTCATGGCAGAAATGGAAACCGGGTGTATGTATTTCTCATTCGATGAGGAGGAGACACAGAACAAAGAAACTCTGGTATTTGTCATTGATTATATGATAAACAGGCTTGGATCTGACCATCTTTTTCTGGACGAGATACATTATGTTCACGATTGGGAAGGGGTGATAAAAAGATACTACGACCAGAGAGGTGTAAAATTCATCCTTTCAGGATCCGAGTCCATGAATCTCAGCAAGGCCCATGAGTCATTAGCTGGTAGATTAGTAAGCCTGAAATTAGAACCACTTTCATTCAGGGAATATCTCGCCCTTCGAGGTGATGAGATCGATATGGAAGGTATGCTCGATCGCCAGGGGCTTGAGATCAGTAACATCTCCCTGTTTGATTATAATGAAATGGAAGAACTGTACACAAGATTTCTTCCAATGAAAGAGGTTTTCGAACACGAGTTCAGAGAGTATCTGTTCAAAGGGGCTTTCCCGGAACTTGTGAACGAAGACGATGGGGATTTTATCAGGAAATATATCGTGGATATGGTTGTAAAGAAGGTGATATATCGGGATATACCTTCCATCTTCCAGATAAAGAGGCGCAGGCTGCTGTACGATCTCATGGTGTATGCTTGTAGATATTCTGCTAGCTTGTTCCATATAAAGAATCTGGCAAACACCTTCGAGGCAAATGCCGAAACGATAGGGAATTATCTGTTCTATCTCCACTCCGCTTTTTTGATAAAAACAGCGCAGCCTTACTCGGGCAGCTATGCAAAAAGTGTCAGACGAAATAAAAAGATCTACGTGGCCGCTCCTTCAATAGGTATGGCTGTCCTTGGCTATTCTCGGGAAACGATCATTGAACCGATCATGGGACAGTATGTGGAATCCGCTTTTGCAAGGGATTATTTCTACAGGGACAAACAAAAGAACGAAGTGGATGTCATTTTAGTGGATGAGGATCTTACTCCCATTGAAATCAAGTATCAGAGGCAGATAATCTCTTCCGATCTTAAAGGTGTCCTCCGGTTCATGGACGTCTATGGATCCGGGAAAGGGATCGTTATCACGAAGGAATTAATGGAGAAAAGGACAGTGAAGGGGAAGGATATCTCTCTTGTCCCGGCTTGGCTTGCCTTGCTGGTTTACCAGTGAAAATTTTTGGGTTTATAAAATGCGAAATTCTTTGGGGAAGGGGGACATGGACTCAAATGCGAGAAATGTGGGTATGTGCTGGATTTGAGGA
>CAZTGJ010000233.1:0-5349 GCA_964613025.1 uncultured Thermoplasmata archaeon
CAAACAAACCAAAACGAGGGGGGGGAGGGGGGCGGGGGAAGAGGATTGAGATAGGGGCCAAAGAAGAGGAGGGCTCATGATCTCACGGGTTCATTTGCCGTTGTATGTTCTGACCGTACCATCGGGAAGCCGATCGATCTCCTCGAAGTTGTCCAATCGCTGCAGGATCATATTGAATCTGTTTTTGATCCTTGTGCCGAGGTTATTGAATCCGAACAGTCGATAGGTCCGTGCGAAAAGTTCCCTCTCACTCATTGCCCCATGCTGGGAGAGCACCAGTTTCAGAGCCTCGGCGATTTCGTCGTCCGAGATGAGATCGATCACCGGTTTGATTTCCCTGCCGCGCTTACGGACCGGAATATTCCAGTCCTGTGAATAGTAATCGGTATTGTACAGGAATTCTCCCTTCCGGTAGATAAGGCGCATTCGTTCAGCTTTATCAATTGCCTGTGTTAACGTTTTCCTGATCCGCTGACCGGTATGACCCAGACCCCAGAGGGTACGAATTCTCCCTATCACCTCATTGAGATGGACCGGACCTTCCGTCTGCACCACGTGCGATACCGCCTGTGCAAGCTCGGCGGCGGGGCGTTCATGGATCTCCCCGTAGATTGGGATGTTGAGGTAGGTGCATTTTTCATACTCGGGAATAGGAATACCGGCGATCATTGTGCGGTCGTCAAGCTCGGTGCGCTGCTCCCGCTGTACCTCTTGGAAGACGTTATTTTTTGCGCCCCGGGACATCTCAGCCCTGTGTCTGTTCATTGATGATTCCTCCGCAGAAGTGGGGAAACGCGTTCCCGGATCATTTCGGGAGAGTATGCCCGGAGGTTTTCCAATCCTACCGGTCCCTCGGACCAGGGTATCAATGGTGTTCTGGAGACCCTCCACTACCGTTCCATAATCCCGGTACCAATCCGTGGACCAAACTCTGACGATCTTCCAGCCCAGGCGTTCCAGCACCGTTCTCTTCAGCCGGTCCCGATCCCGGGCCACGGGGGAGGTGATGTAATCAGGACCATCGGTCTGGATCCCCAGTGCGTACCTCGATGGGTCACGTGGGTCTTTGAGCCCGAGCTCCATCCGGAATCCCGCACAACCCACCATGGTATCCATTGTATAACCTACCTCCGCGAACTGTTGTTGAATGGAGTTCATGATTGGAGTGGCAGAGGGGTTGAACTGATGGTGAGTGTGCATCTCATGGGAAGGTAGCTTTCCTTTCTCTGCGAAGTCCAGGTAGGCCTTCAGGGAACGCACACCGAAGGGGGTGTCCGAATTGACGCGCATGTCTCCACCTCTGAAATTGGAGAAAACGATGCATTTCTCCCGTGCCCTGGTAATGAGCACGTTCAACCGGCGTTCACCGCCCTCGTGGTTCAATGGGCCAAAGTTCATGGTGAGCTTCCTTTTCATGTCGTAGCCGTACCCCACACTGATGAAGATGACATCCCGTTCATCCCCCTGGATTGTCTCGAGGTGCTTCACAAAGAAATATTCGTTGTTGTTACGTCCGAAATGTTCTTCGAGCTCCGGATGGTGGGAGAGCTGTCGTTCGATCTCCTCCAGTATAGCGTTCTTTTGCTTGATGCTGAAGGTGGCAATCCCCAGGCTCTTATTCGGGTATGTGCGGTAATGCTCAAGAGCGGCCTTGGCCACTGCCGCTGCTTCGTCTTTGTTCCGTGCGGTCCCACCTCGATCATATACTGTGTCCGGTAGATGGATGAACTTGAGTCCCAGATGATCGGAGCGTGAATGGGAGGATGGGAAGATGAACATCCGATCGTCGTAGAACTGGTGATTGGAAACAGCGATGAGGGATTCGTGTCTGCTCCGATAATGCCATTTCAGGTATTTCGTGGGGAAGTTGCATTTGCACAGGTGAAGCAGGCTCTCCATGTCCGAAAGGGGCGCGGCCGGAGAAATATCCGGCTCATCTTCCCTGTCCATCTCTTCATCCTCCACCATGTGCTCGAAGAACGTTGTGGGAGGGAGCTGACGGGTGTCCCCCATGACCACCACCTGGGTACCCCTCAGGAGGGCGCCAAGTGCATCCTCGGGCCGTACCTGGCTGGCCTCGTCGAAGATCACAACATCGAACTGGATGGATCGCGGATCGAGGAACTGGGAGATTGAGAGCGGACTCATCATGAAGCACGGCTTGATCTTCTGGACAAGACTTCCGGCATGGGACATGAGGACCCTGATGGGTCGGTGACCCCGTTTTCTATTGAACTCGCTCCTGAGGAAGACCAGGGAAGGATTGGTGGGATCGAGGAACGTCATCTCCGGGGAGGGTGGGATCGAGGCACTATCCGAGAGCATTGGCTTTCGCATGTAGAGCTTACGGACAAGACGCTGTCGATTCAGCTTGATGAGATCCCGATCCAGCTCCTGGAAATCATGGATTTTCCTTTCATGGAGTTGGCTGATGAATGATGACAGAATGGGACGCTGACGGAAAGCTTCCTTGATGAGAGCATCTGCACAGTTTCCCATTACACAGGGGAGGAGGTCAGGGGGATTGATCCGATCCTGCTCCGCATATCCGATCACCGGGGCTGCGAATGTCGAGAGAATATCATCCCGGTTCAGGATGTACTGGGTCCACATCTGGAGCGTTGTGGTGGGTGATTCCTTCCACCGCTGGAGCTTTGCCCTCAGTTTCGTGATCCTGACGTGATCAAGTTCCTTTCCAAATAAGATGTTCGAGTTCGTTTCCAATCTTGTCATGAGGGATGTCATGGAATGATGGAAATCGAGTGCCGAATCCGAGACCGCATGAATGGAGCCATTGAGTTTCACTCGGTTGGGTCCTTTTCTGAGGAGGTCGATAGACTTCTGGGAAATCTTACCCTCGTTCACCTGATCCCGGAACAGGATGATCCATCGGTACAGATGCTTTAGCTGCTGGATGTCCTCTTTTGCCAGGCTACGAGTGATGTCTGCCTTCCAGTAAGGGCCGAAAAGTTTCGAAGCGATATCATGGGATCGTTTCACCTCCCGTTTGAGTGCCAGGTATCTGGATAACTGTTGAATGTGGTCCGAAAGTACGGATGGATCCCCGGGTGGGTTCCTGCGGTACAGGGGTCTGATGGCATTGCGGGTGTGTTGATAGTTCCTGCTTACCGATCTGAGAAAGCCATGGGACATTGACCGATATTTCTTGAGATGGGTGATGGTAGGGGGTGTGATGGCGGAGATGTTGATCTCCTGGGAAAGGGATGATGAGATGGACAGAAGCTCCTCCAGAACATCCAGAAGATGGTGTGCCGTACTTTTGTGGGTATCCCAGAGCGTGGACAGGAGCATGTCAGGGTCCATTGGATGATATTCCGCTATGACCGTGGCCGATGCCTGCGATTGTGGAATCTCATGGAGGTTACGCGGGCGGTGGATCCTGCTGAGACGAATCATAGTGTTGATATTTTTCCTGAGCCCCTCAAGTGCATTCAGTGTCTGCTGAACATGATTACCGATCTCTTCCACGTCAGTGGGGGTAGAGGAGGGCAGTTTGCAGCCATACCACGGGTTTTTCTCTGCCGGATGAATGAAGCTAAGGATCTCCGCGAGATTATGAAGTGCCGTTGTAGTCCGTTTCCACTGCTGTTCCGGACAGTAGAGGACATCATCCATGGGTATTCGGGGAAGGGTCCGATCCTCACGAGTGAAATGATGGTGTGATTCTTCGTACATGCCGATGAGGCGGAAAGGGGTGAGACCGAGTTCCCCTATTGGAGAATGCATAGCTTCCGGATACGAGTTGAGGTCCTTGATGAGCTTCCTCAGTCTGATGAACTCGTAGTCCAGGGTGATCTTCTTGGGCGGGGGGGTGGAGAGGGTTCGTTCCAATTCTCTCAGGACTTCGGTCCGTTTTGCCTTATGGCTGTGGAGTTCGAGACAGAATTCCCCGAGACCAACCATGTCAAGGCGTTCTTTCACCACCTCCAGGGCAGCCATTTTCTCGCTTACGAAGAGAACCGTTCGTCCCGAGGCCAGAAGCTCAGCGATGATGTTGGTGATAGTCTGGGATTTCCCTGTTCCCGGCGGCCCTTCCACCACCAGATTCCTTCCTGCCTTCGCATCCTCGATAACCGCGATCTGGGAGGAATCCGCATCCATCACATGGTACACTTTTTCCGGATCGAGCTTCCTGTCCACATCGGACTCCGAGAAACCCCTGTCCACAGGTTTCCGCTTCGTGGGAACAAGGATCGATCTGATGAGTGGATGATGCGTGGGTGAGGTTTCCTCCGGCCAGGAATCCGGATCAAGGTCCCGGTACATAAGGAATTTCAGAGATTCGGAGATTTTTTCTCCATCCCCGACCGCAAGACTCAGAACATGATCCCCCTCAGTCAGATTCACCGTAGTGTTCATCACACTCTCATGTTGAATACACCCGTCATTGCCATACTCAACCTCCCAGCGGAAATCCGTAACTGTATCACCGTCCGGATCCCATGATCCAGAGGCATTGAAATAAAATTGGATGTGATCCTGTTCTCCTTTGAGGTAATAGGTGATCTCCTCATGATCGCTGGCTTCCACCCTCGTCCAGTTGTCCCAATTCCCGATTCCCTGCTCATCAGATTCCGTGATCATGACAACCGGCACAGGCGCGTCGTTCCATCGATGGACCGTTATTTCCCGGTATGCCTGGCGCAATTCCCGTTCCCCCCCCTCCCCGCTTTCATTTCCGTTCGTTGTGTTTCTGTAGTATTCTCCGAGTATATAGACCGTGAGTGTCAGCCAATCTTCTTTGTACAGATCGAAATCCTGCGGTGTAATCTCAATCGAAGGTTCGGGTTCGTCATCCCATCTGATTTCCCCAAGCTGTCCGAAGATGTGCCCTGCCGGAAAGAATGTCTCGTTATCCTCATCGAATGTAATATTCTCACAGATGGTCACATTGAAGAACTCATCTACTTTGACATCGGATTCAATCAAAACAAAATGGTGGATGACATTCCAGTACTCTCTCCCTCCCTCCTGCTCCCCGAACACCGTGATGTTCCCGTCCGTTCCCCCAACAGTCGGTTCAGCAGCTTGAGCAGTGGAAGAAATCAAGAGAATTGAGATGAGAAGGAGTAGACTTCCTGCGATCAATATGAACCTGCAGACCATTCCATTCCTCGTTATCATCATACTTTCGTTACCCCATTATCCGGTTGTTCCGGGATTGTCTGTTGTTGGGGATTATTTTAATGTTCCTGTAATCTGTTTTGACACTATGTGTACATTGGGAAATACTATGTGAAGGTGATGGGGACGGTGGGGGGGCGATGTAGGAAAGGACAAGGAGAAGATGATGAGCGGATTTGACAGGTCCTCTGTAGGTGGGGGGAA
>CAZTGJ010000234.1:0-5338 GCA_964613025.1 uncultured Thermoplasmata archaeon
GAGTTTGATTATATTCAACCGATAGTAATTGGATTGATGAACTCAGATTATCGTTTTCAGATAGTAATTTACTTTGCTCTACAATTTTTTCAGCAATTTGATATGTATACAAATCTGAGATTTCGATAATGTTTAAATGAATCGGGGACATTTTTCTAATCGTATCAATGTCCATTTCAATTGCTTCATTATACTTTTCAATAACATTTGCTGGATCCACTAATCTAAAATTTACTTTAATGTTCTTTGATACCATCCCTTTTTTAAACTTAATTAAACAAAATTTTTTACTAAGATGTATTGGGAATATTTTTTCCTTATTTACAAATGATAATAGAAAGCTCAATTCGCATTTTTCGATTAATAAATGCCTAATTCCAGTTGATCCTTCATGAAGATAAAATCCATCTGATACAACAAGAGATGAAGTACTATCATTTGAGATTATAGAATATGACTTCTCGATGAAATATTTATACATATCTTGATGACCACCTATTGTCTTTCCATCGAGAACAATCGTTTGATGCTGAAAAATCGTTGAATTGGAAAGGAAATTCTCAACATTATAAAATTGAGATTGATATTTCTTCCAATTATCATTAATAACTGAATTTTCACAAAATTTATCGATTGCCTCTTTAGCTGAGTTAGTATCATAGGTTCGAAAATTCGGATCAAATTGATTGAAAAAATCTTGGGTTAATGGTAAGGGTTTATCCCATGGAGGATTCCCTACCACAGCATTAAATCCTGGATTCTTCATTATTGTTCCATCATCTTTCAAGAAAATTTCGGGAAATTCCAATTCCCAATGGAAAAACTTTTGTTCCCCAGCACAGATCTCATTTGCCTCAAGATATTTCTTCAGCAGTCTTGGGCCATCATAATTCGGATTCTCACCAAGAATATGTAATGCAATTTCCCTAAATTCTCCAGTATGAGGCGGATGCGGTACAATCGTTTTTGACTCGTGCCATTCTTTTTTTGGGGAATCATCTATCTCAGCAGAAACAATGGCTGATTCTGTTGTGGTGTAGGGGACCGAAGTTCCATACTCAAAAATAGATGTTGCCTTGTATTTCTCTTTCTTGATTTTAACGGGAGTATTTGCTTCTTCCTCGGAATATGGCCAGAACCAAACAGAGCACCAGAGATCAAAAACTCTCTTCAATCTCATTATTGGTTTATCTTCTGTATGTTCAGCCTTGAACCGAATTTCTTTCCGAATGACATCCTGTGCAGAAATTTCCCTACCTTGCATACACTTCCTAGCATCCATGATCCCAGTTACATACTTGGAAAACTCCACCCCCGAAAGCATTACTTCTCCCATCATGGCGGCTTTGTTGTCCTTCCTCTGCTCCTTCCACAAAGGCTCATTGGGTATTTTCTCGATATGTTTGAAATCTGCACCAATTAAGCTATTTCCACATTTCAAACGATGATCCAGAAATGTTAGTGGATGGTTCTTCGACATGGTCGTCAACCATATTGATACCTTTGCCAGCTCCACCGCCATGGGATTGAGGTCCACCCCATAAATGCAATGTTGTGCGACATAGAGACGGGCCTTCTGGAGCGCCTCCTCTTCATCCTCTGGTATCGGTTCGTCACGATCTGGATTGAGAAACACACGTCCATACGGCATGGTCAATACAATATCTGGATTCTGCGATGCGATCTTCGCCCAACTTTCGACAAGCCGTTCTCCTAGGTAACGAATCGCCTGGACAAGAAACGCTCCAGAACCCATTGCCGGATCGCATACCTTCAGATCCAATATCTCTCGGGGGGATTTGATACGCTTTCTTTCCTCGGTGTCTTCATACACCAAGGGTTCAAGAGCCTCACGCACAAGGAATCTCGTAATCTCTTTTGGGGTGTAGTACGTACCGGATCCTTTTCGGATGGAACCCGCACGGGTCATGTAGAGCTGTCCATGCTCGATCCATCCATCCCCGTCAAGGAACTTCTCGAATCGTTTCCTGTGATTGTATTGTAAGCATTTTCCTCCATCATCAATTTCAATCGCTTGTTGCTGTTCATCGTACCCATCGAGTATTTTTTGGATTGATTTCGGTGTCTTTCCAGTGACGGATTTCAGATACTCTTCAAGTTCATCTCTCGGAAGAGCTTTGAACTCTGATAGAGGGCGTATTGCGCCCTCCTTCCCTGAAAACACCACCATGGTCTCTTTTGCACTCTCAACGGAGTACCCGATAAGACTTTCGTATACGCTTCCAATCTGTTCTACATCGATCGTTCGGTAACTGACCTTCTGTGTCACCCATAGTTTCCCGATCTTCGTTTTTGCATACCCTAGGTTGTGCAGCATATTCCAAATGGTTCGATTATTGATTTTCAATTTAGGATCTTCCAATTCGGGATACTTCTCAGGATCGAATAGTTCCCCACCATAGGCGATGGTAAGAACATCAGGATGTTCGCACCCCCTGTATATCAACCGAAAGAGTGCCAGAATTCGAGGCCATGCATCCTTCCTCCTCATGAAATCCTCGTCGGTAGCCCTCGTTTGAAGCTGATAGATGAGGTGAGAAAGGCCATAATTATTCTCATACACAAAGAGGCCGTGCGGTAACAATCCATTCTCCTCGGAATAGAGAATAAATACCAGACGCATCATCACAGTGAGTGACATCTCATACAATCGCTCTCCCGAAGCATCCTTGAATATCCCGGTCAGATTCTCTTTATTCAAATCGCCAATATCTCGAATAAACGAACTCAGAGCCTTTTGCATTTGCTCCCCAAGCTGATCGGTAACGTCGAGTTGTCGTTTTTGGCTTTCTTCAATGAGCCCGCTGAGCAATCTCTCATTAGCCCCGAAAAACCGATCCTTTCGTAGCAGCGTATAGAATGAGTCCAAGAGGGGTTTCTCATCATACCAATCCTGGGCTTTCCACTCGAAGTAGGATGTTCCAGTCGTTGGCTTCACATGGAAAACCCTGAATTCATCCCCGTTCGTCAATACTCCTAGAGGCACCTTCGTTTCCAAGCATAATGTTGATAGTTTGAAATAAGGAGAAACCTTCCATTTTCTCCGTTCACTATCGGGTTTTTCCAATTTCTTTCCCGGGGAAATGGTCATTACCAACATCAATGGCTTCCCATCACGGGATAAAAGGACCCGGTCCGGAGCTAACCACTGATCGTACTCAAGCAGATAGTGCTTGGTTTCCTCTGGGATATTCCCTTTTTTCGCCCAGGATCCTGTTCCGAATTCCAGCAATTCTTCAAAAATGAAATTCAACCAACGAGTCATCTTCTTTGCTCGCTCGCCCTTCTCACTCATGGAGACCAGATCCCACTCCTTCTTGAACATTCGGTACTTTTCAAATAGTACGGGCTCAACACCTTGAGGAAATCGTGTCTGTAGTACGGGTTCACTGATGAACAACCCATGTTGGGTGACCAAGGTGAGCCAGTCATGCTCAATTTTCTTCGACTGCTTCACTCTCTTAGCCACTCGATCACACCTCCAAGAGGTGCTCTGGAATCACATACAGTGTTGCCAGAGGATAAATCTCGAAGTTCTTTAGTGTGTACCGTTCTTTAACTCGTTCAGGTTCCTGCTCCATGTTTTTCTGTAATTCGTTGAATTTGACTTCCATGCGCCGAATATCGTCTTCCCATTGCTCGTTCTCTTCATCTGTGAAATCAAGTAATTTCATCTGAATGGGACCTTTCTGGAGTTCCAATTTCTTTTTCCTTATTTCGATTTCGTTCAATCGCTCTTGCATCAACTCACGTACATGTTGTTCTTCAGATTTCGCTTTCTCCGTGAGGACTTTCTGGATTTCATCCCTCTTCTGTTCCAGAAGGTGCTCCATGATCTTCCTAATTTCCTGTTTATGGTCTGAAAACAACGACCGTAGTTGATCTCCCAACCTTATCGGGATCGGAGGATAGTCCCCTTCCATATTGAAGATATTCCAGAGTGAGGATTGTTCACTCGGGAAGATCTTTTCTTTCTCGACCTCTCCACCCATTAGGAGAAGATCCTCATGGAGTTTGATTCCTTTCGAATTCGTTGCAATCAACCTTCCGAAGGTGATCATGTGGAGTTTGGGAATGGTCCGATCCTTCACAACCTTGTAGCTGCATCGATAGACCTTTTTACTTCCAATTATGTCACTCTTCCAAATTTGTTCCCTGAAGATGTTCGTTGCTTTATGGAATAGCGGATGATTCAAATGAACAAGGACAGTATGTTTTTCCCGTTGATAATCGTGATCAAAGACGAGGATATGTTTGGTGTTCTCGGTATAGAAGTGATGTTTCATGTGCCGCCAATCATTCGGAAGTGATCCCAAGCGGCATCCCTTCCCAGCAAGCGGTCCGGTTGTGATATGTTCCAAACTTCCGCCAGAAAGTGATAAAGCAACTTCAAGCACATTCTTGATATTGTCCGGTGTGATATCCAATGTAGTACCGGTTTTTTCCCTCTTCAATCGTAGTTCTCGGATTTTTTCTTTCGTTACCCGCTCTGCTTTGTTTTCCTCGCGAATAATCCGGATTTTCTCGTGGGTTGCTTTGTTTAACTCCAATTGTCGGTCTGGACTAAGGCCAAGCATTTTCTCTTCGACCTGTTTTGAAATGATTTCTCCGATCGAACCGATATCCTCCCTCATTTGTTTTACCTTATCTACAACCGTGTTTAAATACTCCGAATCTTCATTATCATTGTATGTAAAATGATGAACCGTAATATCCCTATCCTGCCCGACGCGGTCAATCCTCCCGTTTCTTTGTTCCATCCGGTTTGGATTCCATGGGATTTCATAATGGATGAGGTATCGGCAGTGATTTTGAAGGTTTAATCCTTCGGAGGCAGCGTCGGTTGCCAAGAGGATACGAATACTGTTCTCTTTCGGATCCTTCAGAAACGCTTGCTTGATTCGTTCACGGTCCTTTGCATACATTCCTCCTTTCAATTGGAGGTATCTGTCATCCCAACCGTGGTTCTTGAAGATTCTTTCGAGGTATTCAAGGGTATCTCGATATTCCGTGAACACAAGCAAACGCTCGTCAGTCCACTTTCCATCTTTGATTAGTTTTTGTTTGATCCAACCGATGAGCGCCTTCACTTTTGAATCCTCAACCTCAGAACGTTGATCTGCAATGGATTGCATTTTTGACAACCACTGATTCTCTTCGTGGGTGATATCTAAAAAGTACAGGGAGGATTCTTTCAATGCCTCCTCTTCTTTAACTGCCTTTTCATCATCGTCCACCCATTCTTCCAAGGTTTTCTTTTGGAGGAGTTTCACATATGAATCATCAACATCCTTGTCTCGTATCGCAAGTCCTTCAA
>CAZTGJ010000235.1:0-5331 GCA_964613025.1 uncultured Thermoplasmata archaeon
AGTGAGGAATTTTAATCCGCCGAAAGTGAGGAAAATTAACCCGCCATTGACATATTTAGTATAATTCATTACTGTTCCAATTTTAAAATTTTGCAATTTGAGTCGCAAATCTTTCGGAATTTCTCCTTCTTGATTTTCATTATTTGTGATGGATGACTCTTCGGGAATATCCATATTCAGAAATTCCCGAATCTTATTAATAAATTTTTCCAAATGTATTGCTCACCTGTATTGAAATGGAAAATATGCACCAAACTCCAAATTTGGATAAAATAGTCAATTTACCGAATCTTTGTGACTGAATTCTGAATTGTTGACTTAAATATTGTGCCTAGGTCAAGATATTGGCCGTCTGTTGAACTACTTGAGTATTAATTATTCATTTTCGACGTATTAAAAATGAAACCCCAATAGATGAGACAAACAAGATTAATTCAAATCCTGGAATAAAGGAGTCAGAACTCTCTTCTTCCTTCTTAATCGTTATTTCAACTGTAGTATCATCAATTCCGCTACCTGTGACTTCCTGTTTATCGGAACTAATTGTTTGTGATGATAATCCTACTACTTTTATAATTTCCCACCCTTCTATGGAATTAAAAGTGAAATTATCTTTACTTGACATATCACTAACAGCAAAAACAAGTTGGGCTAAGGAACTATCAATTTCTTCCCATATGATGGTTTCTTGCCAAGTCATTGTTATCGTATCAGTACTGTCCACATCACCCAATGCATTGTCAAAAGTGCCAGAAAAGTCTCGAATTTTTCCTTGTTTGTTTTCAATATAAATGGCATCTTTTTGTTTTCCTTCAAGGTAATCATCTAACTCATCTTTATACGCATCAAGTTCATCTTGTGTTACATTCCCATCACTATCTCCATATGAATCGTCAATCTCTGTTCTAAAATCGCTTGCATCGCTTTCAGTAATTAGGCCAACCCCATTTTCCACTACATCATCAACGTCTCTCATCTGATAAGTGGCATCTCCATATTCATCCGCACTTGAGAAGGTAGACAAACCAAAACTTGATAATAATATGGTTGTGCATATGATGTACAAAATAATTTTCGTTACCCCTGTCATATTAATCACTTCATATTAATGATTCGATATTCATATATAACGGTATCATTGTTTTAATTTGTTCACTCTAAAGAAAAATTCATTACAAATGAAAACGAAGACAATGTTACATTCAGAGTGGTCAAATTACCGGACCTTTTTTGACTATTTTGCATGTTATGATCTCAATAGATTGATTACCTTGTTTGAATATTGAAACCTCAAAAAGGATAGTGGAATTCTTATTATTATTATTATTATTATGATTACCTTCTGTTGGTGGTACCATTTCTTTCAGTAAACAACGATGTCCCCGTTTTTGACCACCATCTCCACCAGGTTCACTCCGAAATGGTACGGAATATGATTGTGATTGGGAACATCCAGCATGATGATGTCAGCCTTCTTCCCCACCTCCAGACTCCCGATCTCGTGGTCTAGTCCAACTGCCCCCGCGGCATTGATGGTGGCCGCAGTGAGGGCCTCTGCTGGGGTGAGATGGGAATAGGTGCAGGCCAGGGTTATGGCAAGCTGCATGGACTCGGTGTAGCAGTTAGGGTTGAGGTCGGTTGCCAGGGCAACCTTCATTCCGGCATCCACCATCTTCCTTCCGTCCGCGTACTCGTGCTGGAGGAGCATCAGGGGGGTGGCAGGGAGCAGGGTTCCGATGACACCTTTCTCTTTCATTGACATGATGCCGGTATCCGAGATCCTGAGCAGGTGGTCTGCTGATACGGCATCCAGTTCCGCAGCCAGTTCCGCTCCTCCTGTCCAGACGATCTCATCGGCATGGAGCTTGGGGATCAATCCATTGTCTTTGCCAGCCTGGAGGATCCGCCGTGACTGTTCTACCGTGAAGACACCTTTTTCGCAGAACACGTCGATGTATCGCGCAAGCGGTGGTATACCCTCCCCCTCCTGTTCGTGACGGTCCTGGTTTTCTCTGGCAATAGCCGGGATCATCTCCTCGATTATTACGTCGACATAACCATCGGTGTTTCCCCGGAACTCCTCGGGGACCGCATGGGCGCCCAGGAAGGTTGGTATCAGGTCAACCTCATGGAAGGAGTTGAGCTCCTCGATGGCTCTGAGCTGCTTCAATTCTGTTTCCAGGTCCAGCCCGTATCCGGATTTCACCTCTGCTGTAGTGGTGCCGAACTCCAGCATGGTGTCCAGTCGGTACTCTGATTCCGTTACGATCTGTTCAAGGGAGGTGGTCCGTGTCTTCGATACTGTGGAGAGGATGCCTCCTCCCTTCGCAAGGATCTCCAGATAGGTCATCCCCTGGATCTTCATCTCCAGCTCATATTCCCTGCTTCCCGCGAACACCAGATGGGTGTGGGGATCCACGAACCCGGGCATGACGATCTTTCCTTCGGCATCGATCTCACGTTCTCCATTGAGGTCAAGCTTTTTTCCTACTGCAGATATTCTGCCATCCCTGATTGCAATATCCCCGCCCGGGATGATCCCGAGTTCCCGCATGTGATGCCCCTGCTTCACCCCTCCGGTCATGGTGACGAGTTCGGAGGCATTTCGTATGATCAGGTCCTGAAGGGCACTTTCGGTGTTGGTTGTCAATTCTGTTGCTGCATTTCCATGGGTTCGCTTCTTATTCATACACATACCTCATGATAGGAGCGCAAAGATAAAGAGTCCCCCGGTTAATGCTACAATGGCGGCGTAGTGGAGTTTGCTCCATTTCATGATCTTCTCTCCATCCAGCGGGAAAATGGGTATGAGATTAAAGAGCCCGAGGAATGAATTGATGAAGACAACCAGGGTTGCGGTGAAAGCTATACCGCCTCCCAGGAACATGAAGGGAAAGGCAATCAAAGCGATGGCAGCGTTTACTCCAGGTCCTGCCAGTGCTGTCTTTCCCGATTGTTCTCGGGTTGGATATCCGGTGATCATCACTGCTCCCGGTGCAGCAATAAGGAAACCCATGAAGGAGGTGACGAGTGCGATCATCAGCCCCTGCATGCTCATCCTGAACTCTGACATGAGGCCATAGTTCTGTGCCATGAATTTGTGGCCCATCTCGTGAAGAAAGAATCCGGTGAATACCGCAATGAAGGAGGGAAGAAGATAGGCAAGTAGATCGTCCCACCCTCCAAGGACCTTGGCAAAGGCGAATGTAAGAACGGCAATGGAAAGAAAGAGTTCCTTGATTTCCTGTCCCGTGAAGGTATATTTCTCACCGGATGGTCCGGGTATAAAGAAGAATTTCGGAGGCTTGTAGGGAATATAGTCACCGCTGTACGGACCGTATTGGATCTCGTATCCCTGATAGGGATCGTCTCTTCCGAAGGGTCCGGCCATTTCCCATGGTCCTGTGTTTCCCATGTTTCGTGCACTCCCAATGATTTATTTAAATATATTCACTGAATGGGTTTGGATAGTGGATGTTTCTTTTTCCCCTCTCCCTCCACCCATCCCTCATTTTCCTTCATCTTACTCTCTTCCCACTCCTCCCTATTCCTGTAATGAGCCCTCTTCTTCACTCAGCCCTTCATTTGTCTCACCATTCCGTAGGCCCAAGCTGTGCTCGATTCTCGAGATCACCCCCATGAGAGTATGGAATTCCCAGCGTCTCACCATGGCCCGTCCCAGTATCCGACGTATCATCACTGCGGTGTTCGCCTGTTTGTGTTCGGGATAATTGACGTGGGTCAGGAGGTCCTCGATCCTACTGAACAATCGATCTTTGTCCACCTGTGAGGCGTCCTTTGATGGAGGGATCTCTCCTGCACGCTTCCTTCGTTCGATGTAGGTGTGGTAGAGCACTGTGGAAACCGCATGGGAAAGGTTTAGGATGGGATATCTCTGGGAGGTGGGTATGGCAACCACCAGATCACACATCTCCAGCTCCTCGATGGAGAGTCCGAAGTTCTCCCTCCCGAAGATCAGGGCTATTTTCCCTTCCCATTCTCCGGATCTTTCCGCGAATTCGCTCAGTTCCATATGGGAGCGGAGATGACGTTTCTCGTTGTCCGGTACTTTTCCGGTAGTAGCAACTCTGAGGTCGACATCCCGAACCGCTTCCTCGAAGCTGGAGAACAATTTTGCCGAGGTGAGTATCTCCTGCGCATGGACCGCCCTGGCCCGTGCTTCCTCGGTGATCGGGTTCTTTGTTACCATCCTGAGTTCATAGACATCGAAGTTCATCATTGCACGGGCCACGGCTCCGATATTCCCCTGGATCATGGGCTCCACGAGCACCACGATGATCTCGATCATACATCACTTCCCTTTTTCGTCGGAGAGGTACATGTCGATGGCCTGTTCGATGAACTTCCTGTCCAGAATCGTTTCCCGTTTAACGATAGTGCCTCTGTTGAAGAGGATGATCTCTTTTTCCTCAACGATGCCGTATCGCTCGAAGAGTGGATTCCGGTAGAAGGTCCTGCTGTCCTCATTGAACAGCACTCTGTCGGTGGATAGCGTGAAGGTCACACTGTCCCGGTATTTCTTTGCCAGTTCATTGAACAGCACCACCCCTTCCCTTTCTCCCGGTGGGAAGAATCCCGCAACGATATATTTGCTGTCAGAAAGGATCTTGTTCATATTCTTGATATTGGCAATGATCGGGACGGAATAGCTCTTTCGCTTTTTTATCACTTCGAGTTTCTCACTGGGCAGCATCCGGATGATGACGTCCTCGACATCGTTGAGCCTCCCGGATTTGAAGGTCAGTTTTCCGTTGACGAAACCCCGTACCTCTTCCTGCCCCCACACGTTCCCCACGTAACGTTCCCGTGAAAGTTCGTTTTTTTCGATCCGAGCCGTTGCGAACCAGACATATCCGGAATAGCTCTCCGACATCTCCTTGAGCTGGACCAGACGTTCCTCGATCTTATCATAGAAATCCAGATACATGTAATCCAGAAACAGGACAATGACAAAGGGATATTTTGATATGACCTCCTCGAAATTTTCATCGGTAAGACTGATGGGGGTCTTCCTTCCCTTCTGCCGTTTGGAATAATCGGGAGTTGCGAACTTCCGGATCTTGTGAGAATGAGTGTGTGCATGTTGAGGGTGCCTCCTGATCGTCAATTCCTCATCACTTTTCCTCAGCTCCACATGGTCCTTCTTGAAGGTAAGTCTCAATTTTGTACCCTCTTCGATATTCATGAGTTCGGCAAGATGCTTTGGAATCCTCATGCCAAGGCTGTTCCCCCACTTCCGAACAGCAAGTTCCAGGGAATTATACATGGTATATACGAAATATAACTTGTATAAGAACCTTCCCCAATAAA